>JAFULN010000013.1 GCA_017473335.1 Erysipelotrichaceae bacterium | reverse complement strand
CCTGTACCCATCCCGAACACAGAAGTTAAGCATCTCAGCGGCGAAAATAGCAAGGCCTGCCCTTGTGAAGAGAGCACGCTGCCAGGTAGAAAAGGAACCTGAAAGGGTTCCTTTTTTCATTTCCCGCATATACTTTCAGCATGTCAAATTCTTGTATATTTAGTGATTTATGATACAATAATGTGGCAATTGGAGGTATGTTATGAATACTGTTCTAAAAATTAGCTCGCTGCAGGATACACGAGCTTTAGGAATAAAAATAGGGGAAAAGGTACAGGAAGGCACTGTTATTACTTTATCAGGTGATTTAGGTGCTGGAAAGACTACTTTAACTCAAAGCATTGCGAAAGGATTAGGAATTACCAAAACAGTAAGTTCTCCGACCTTTACAATCTGTAAGATTTATCATGGACGCTTGCCTTTGTATCATTTTGATGCATATCGTTTGGAAGGTTCAGAAGAAGATCTTGGGTTTGAAGAAATGATTGAAGGAGATGGACTGGCGGTTATTGAATGGCCTCAGTACATTGACTATATGATTCCAGAAGATGTTTTGAATATTTCAATTCGTCTTACTAAAGATGAAGAAAGAGAAATGAGTTTTACGGCTCATGGAGAAAAAAGCATTCAGCTTTTGAAGGAGATACTATGATTAGTTTATGCATGGATACAAGTCATAAGAAATTAGTACTTGCGTTAATAAAAGATGGTGAATTAGTTTCGTTTGTTGAAGAAGACTGTTTTAAGAAACAATCTGAAGTCATTACTCAGAAACTTGATGAAATGTTAAAAGAGAACAATGTTCGACCACTGGATATCAATGAAATCTGTGTTACAAAAGGACCTGGTTCTTATACAGGTGTGCGTATTGCGATGACAATTGCGAAAGTCATGGGGGCAATGGCATCAATTCCTGTTTATACACTTAGTTCTTTACAGCTGGCATCAGGAGGTTTACAACGCTGTTTAGTTCTGATGGATGCCCGTTCTAAACGTGCATACTATGGATTAGTAGACTGCGGTGAACTTTTAGAAGCTGGAGTAGATACTTTGGAAGCGCTAAAAGAAAGAAACTGGGATGCAGTACAAGGTGCTTCAGATGTTTCTTTAATTGGTATGCAGGAAGAGCCTGTATCTTTGGCGCAGTCCTTTTTGAAACTTCGCAATCACTGGGAACTAGTAGAAAATATTCATTCACTGGCTCCTGAATATCTTAAAAGCAATGATGAATATCTGGTGAAGAAATGATTTTAAGAGAAATGAGAATGAAGGATCTGAAGCAGATTGCTGCATTAGAAGCAGAACTGTTTATAGAACCTTGGAATGAAGAAGATTTCCGTAGAGAAATGGAAGAAAATGAATTTGCGAACTATTATGTCGTTGAACATGATGGTGAGATTGCAGGATATTTTGGATTGTGGATTTTGTTTGATCAGGGACAGATCACAACGATTGGTACTGCAAAGAAATATCAGAGACAGCATATTGCGTCAATGATGATGGATGCGATTGAACAGTTGTGTATAGAGAATGAATGTGAGTTTTTATCACTGGAAGTGCGTATCAGCAACATTCCTGCACAGAATTTATATAAAAAATATGGTTTAGAGATTGTCAGTGTGCGCAAAGATTACTATGCAAATCATGAAGATGCGTATTTGATGATGAAACCTGTAGGAGGCAGTCTATGAAAGATGTAATTTTAATGGCAATTGAGTCAAGCTGTGATGAAACCGCATGTGCCGTTGTGAAAAATGGCAATGAGATTTTATCAAATGTTGTATCAACACAGATTGAAGTTCATAAAAAATATGGCGGTGTTGTTCCAGAAGTGGCATCACGTATTCATGTAGAGAATATTTCTATGGTTGTCTGTGAAGCACTTGAGAAATCAGGATGTACAATGGACCAAATTGATGGTATTGCCTTTACTCAGGGGCCTGGTTTGGTTGGTTCTTTGCATGTTGGCGTGCAGGCAGCTAAGACAATTGCGTGGATGTATGACAAACCGCTTGTTCCACTGCATCATTTAATTGGACATATTTATGCCAACAGCTTTGTACAGCCTTTAAAATTCCCAGTACTGGCACTGGTTGTATCTGGTGGACATACAGAACTTGTGTATATGAAAGAGCACTTCAGCTTTGAGATTCTGGGTTCAACACAGGATGATGCGATTGGAGAAGCATATGATAAGGTTGCTCGTGTATTAGGGTTGTCATATCCTGGAGGGCCTATCGTTGATAAACTTTCAAAGCAGGGTAAGCCTCACTATAAATTGCCTGTTCCTAAGACTGAAAAACCACTGGACTTCAGTTTCAGTGGACTAAAATCTGCAGTACTTCAGTGCATTGAACGTGAAAAGAAGGCTGGTAATGAAATTGTGGTTGAAGATATGTGCTATGCATTTCAGGAAACTGCCTTAAAGACACTGGTAGATAAAACAAAAAAGGTTATTGATGAACTTCATCCTGCACAGATTGTTCTGGCAGGGGGAGTTGCGGCAAACTCTCGTTTGCGTGCAATGGTTCAGGAACTTGTTGATCAGTATGATGATGTTGAAGCTGTTCTGCCTCCATTATGGTGCTGTACAGATAATGCAGCGATGATTGGCGCTGCAGGATATCAGGCATATTTAAGAAAAGAGTTTGGGTCTTTGGATTTAGGTGCTCAGCCATCAAAAGAACTTTGTGATTAGTGCAGTTATTTATTTTCTTCACAAACTGTTGAGTTTGTGATATGATACACATGGGTGATGAAAATGAATTCCAATCGTAATGTTCCAAAAGCGACGCTGCAGCGTTATCCTATCTATTTAAAAGCTTTGCGTAAGCTTCAAAGCAATGGGATATCCCGCATTATGTCGAAGGAACTGTCTGAATATGTAGATATTGAATCAACGACAATTCGTCGTGATTTCTCTTTCTTAGGTACTTTAGGAAAGCAGGGATATGGTTATGATGTAGATAAACTGATTTCTATTTTTAATGAAGAACTTGGTTTAGGATTTGATGAGAAGATTATTCTGGTAGGAGTAGGTAATCTTGGAAAGGCATTGATGAATTATAACCGCTGGAATCATGTAGTGGGAGAAATCGTTTGTGCATTTGATATCTTTCCAGAAAAGGTTGGCAAAGTCTCTATTCCGGTGTATCATATTAACGAGATGAAGGAAAAGATGCCTGAAGGATGTCGTATTGCGATTCTGTGCATTTCTACAAATGTTCAGGAAACTGTGAATCATTTGATTGACAATGGTATCGTAGGTATCGTAGACTTTACTCATGAACACTTCCAGGTACCGAAGAACATTCATGTTAAACCTGTGGATGTTGTATCAACAATACAGGAACTGGTTTTTGAAACCAATTCCATGAACAAATAAACAAGCAAAGAAAAGAGAACGGCTGTTAAGCTGGAGATAGTGAGTCCTGGAGGGTGGAAGCAGGATCGAGGCAGACAGAATCGGAACACTCTTGGAGCTGGATTGAAGAATCAAGTAGGCAATCCCGTAGAATGGCGTTAACTTCCCTAAAGGTCTTGAATAAGATGAAATAGGATGGCACCACGTTAATGAACGTTCCTGTACAGGGACGTTTTTATTTATTATTCATAGGAGGAAAGAATATGTTAGCATTTATGACTGTCAGAGAACTGTATGAACTGGTACAGGCTCAAAACCAGATGGAAATGGATTCACTGGAGTATGTAACACTTCAGGGGTGGGTAAGAACTAATCGTGATAATGGATCCATTGGATTTATTGAACTGAATGATGGTACATATTTCAGAAACTGTCAGCTGGTTTATACGAAGGAATTAGCTGATTATGACAAAGTATCACACTATTTGACAGGTACAGCATTGACTGTTACTGGTAAATTCAAAGTGACTCCGCAGGCGAAACAGCCATTTGAAGTGGAAGTTACTGAAGTAAAGCTGGAAGGCGAATGCGCAAGTGATTATCCACTGCAGAAAAAGCGTCACAGTTTTGAATATCTTCGTGAAATTGGACATCTGCGTCCTCGTGCTAATACGTTTAATGCAGTATTCCGTGTAAGAAGTGTTTTATCTATGGCAATTCATGAATTCTTCCAGAATCAGGGATTTGTTTATGTACATGCACCAATCATTACTGGAAACGATGCAGAGGGTGCAGGTGAAGTATTTACTGTAACAACACGCAATGATGAAAACTATGAAGAAGACTTCTTCGGAAAGAAAGCATCACTGACTGTATCTGGTCAGCTGCAGGCTGAAGCTTTTGCGCTGGCATTCCGTGATGTTTATACATTTGGTCCAACATTCCGTGCTGAAAATTCAAATACTACAACACATGCAGCAGAATTCTGGATGATTGAACCTGAAATCGCATTTGCAGATTTGGGAGATGACATGGATTTGATTGAAGATATGGTTAAATCATGCATTGAATATGTCATGGACAATGCACCAGAAGAATTGAAGTTCTTTAATCAGTTTGTTGATAAGACACTGATGGAACGTCTTGAACTGGTACGTACAACTCCATTTGTACGCATGAGCTATACTGAAGCAATTGAACATTTGAAGAATGCAAAAGTAAAATTTGAAAACAACAAGATCGAATGGGGTATGGACCTCAACACTGAACATGAACGCTATATCTGTGAACAGATTGTTAAGGGGCCTGTTTTCTTGACAGATTATCCAAAAGACATCAAGGCATTCTATATGCGCTTAAATGATGATGGTAAGACAGTTGCAGCATGTGACCTTCTGGTTCCAGGTGTTGGTGAACTGGTTGGTGGATCACAGCGTGAAGAACGTCTGGATGTATTAAAAGCACGTATGGCTGAAATGGGTGTTCATGAAAAGGGTCTGGAATGGTATCTGGATCTTAGACGCTATGGCGGCTGCCAGCATGCAGGATTTGGTCTGGGATTTGAACGCTTCATTATGTACATCACAGGTATGCAGAACATTCGTGATGTGATTCCATTTGCACGCACTCCAAGAAATTTGATGTTCTAAGATGGACAAAGTTGTCTTAAAAACCAACGCAGATGGCAGTGAGATTTTAGTGTCTGATGTACATCATGTTTTGCTGCAGATGATGAAAGTCATTGATTCCATCTGTCAAAAACATAAAATTCCATATTTCCTTAATGGCGGATCAGCACTGGGTGCTGTCCGTCATCTGGGATTTATACCTTGGGATGATGACTTGGATATTGCGATGATGCGAACAGATTATCAGCGCTTTATTGAAGCTTTAAAACAAGATCTTCCTGAAGAATACTGTTTTCAGTGCTTTGATACACATAAACAGTACAATGTACTGATTCCTGCGATGAAAATTCGTAAAAAGGGAACTTATATTCAAGAAGCGAACTGGCTGTTAAAGAATCGATGCAAAGACTGTGATGGTATTTTTGTGGATGTTTTTGTCTATGACTACTGTACAATCAATAAGTTCATTGATTTACCAATGCGTTTATTCAATCAGATTCTAATGCCTATATTGATTATCTTGGATAATCTAGGAATCAATCCAGTACTGTTGAAGAAGCTGTTTGTAAAAAATGCAGAACTGTATGGAAGAATCAATCAGAATTCAAAGTACATTGGTTTTGATTTGACATGGACATTTAAAAATCCTTTTCATCCCTTTGTGTTTAAAAAAGAAGATATCTATCCTGTACAGTATGTACATTTTGAATCAATGAAACTACCTATTGCAGCACATCCTCATGAATATTTGTGTACTGCAATTGCGCCAAGCTATATGACTTTGCCTCCGGTACAGAAAAGAACACCGAAGCATATTGTCGATATTCATTTATAATCTTGACGGAAGAGTAATTTTCCGTCATTTTCAAAGAAAGGAGTGAGAATATGTTATATCAAATCAATAAAGGGACCTTTTCCTATGGGGCGGATACGGTCTTTTCCAACATTCAGTTTGAAGTACGAGATACTGAAAAAATTGCGATTGTTGGGAGAAATGGCTGTGGAAAATCAACTTTGTTGAAAGTGATTCTAGGTGATTTGACTCTGGATTCAGGAACGATCCATCGTATGAATGGAATTACGATAGGTTCTTTGAAACAAGAAGTCTTTCATGATGATCAGAAAATCTTAAAAGATGAACTGATGTCTGTATTTGATGAGTTGATTCAGATGCAGCATGAACTGGATGAGCTGACACAAAAGATGGCAGATGACTACAGTGATAAAATCATGGAACGTTATGCCAATCTTCAGCATGCCTTTGAAGAAAAAGGCGGATATACGTATCAAAGCGAATTAATGAATGTTCTCACTCGCTTTGGCTTTGATGAAGCTGATTTAAGACGTCCTGTGGGCACTTTCTCTGGTGGACAGCGCACTCGTCTGGCATTTGTTAAACTGTTGATTTCTAAACCGGATATTCTGCTGTTGGATGAACCAACCAATCATTTGGATTTAGAGACAATCAAATGGCTGGAAGGATATTTGAAACGTTATCCTAAAGCTGTGGTAGTTGTATCACATGACCGTGCTTTTCTGGATGAAATGGCTGATGTAGTCTATGAAATTGAATTTGAGGAAATGACACGCTATACAGGCAACTATACAAGCTTTGTTCAACAAAAGCGTATCAATCAGGAATCACTGGAAAAAACATATCGTAATCAGCAAAAAGAGATTGAACGTTTAAATATGCTGATTGAAAAGTTCCGTTATAAGAAAAATAAAGCAGCTTTTGCCCAGTCTAAAATCAAATATCTGGAAAGAATGGACAAGGTTGAGCTTTCTAACAATGATGATAAAAAGTTCAAGGCACATTTTACCTGTGCACGAAAAGGCGGAAAGAATGTACTGGAAGTCAAAGATTTATCCATTGGTTATGATGTTGCTTTGGCTGAAATCAATTTGAAAGTGATGCAGGCACAGCGTATTGCGATCATTGGTAAAAATGGTCATGGAAAATCAACGTTTGTGAAGACTTTGATGGGACTGGTTGAACCACTGTATGGTGAAATCATGTTTGGTCATCAGATTGATACTGGATATTTTGATCAGCAGCTGATTGAATTCAATGGAGATCGTACTGTATTAGAAGAAGTGTGGAATGAAAATCCTGACATGAGTATGACTGAAGTTCGTACATTGCTGGGATCCTTCCTGTTTTCTAGTGATGATGTGTTTAAAAGCGTTTCTGTGCTTTCTCAAGGAGAAAAAGTACGTTTATATCTGTGTAAGCTGGTTTTGAAAAAAGCGAATCTGCTGATTCTTGATGAACCGACAAATCATCTGGATATCTTAGGGAAAGAAGCATTGGAAGATGCACTTCTGGATTATGATGGTACACTTTTGTTTGTATCTCATGATAGATACTTTATTCGTAAGATAGCGACATCGATTTTAAAAATAGAAGATGGTACTGCTACTTACTATCCATATACTTATGATGAATACATCAATGAAGTACAGCCAGTGATAGAACCTGCTTCTTTTAAGAAAAAAAGTGAGCCTAAAGAAACAAAGTCTCAAGTTCGACGCAAGCCATCTCCAAGTGATATGAAGAAGATGGAAGCTAAAATTGAAGCGAAAGAAACAGAACTTGAAGAGCTTCGTCAGCTGAGATTTGAACCTGAATATTATCAGGATTCTATGAAAATGCAGAAACTTGATGATCAAATCGATGATTTAGTCAATGAAGTTTCTTCCCTTATGGAACAATGGGAAGAAATGATGGAGCTTATGGATTAGACAAAGACATCGTTTTTCCATGCTTTGCCATGGATAATGAACATATTTAAAGTGAAGACTTCCTTTTGAATGGAGGTCTTTTTTAATGGGTAAATTCAAAGTGGATTTGTGCGGAGTCAACACTTCTGAGCTGCCTGTGTTAAGCAATGAAGAAATGCGTGTATTATTTCAAAAATTAAAGGAAGGTGATAAAAGCGCAAAAGAAAAATTAATCTTAGGAAACTTAAAACTGGTTTTAGCTATGGTACAGCGTTTTGCGCATCGTACAGATAATATGGACGATCTGTTTCAAATAGGCTGTGTAGGATTAATAAAGGCGATAGATAATTTTGATTTAAAACATGAAGTGCGTTTTTCAACCTATGCAGTTCCTATGATTATTGGAGAAATGAAGCGTCATTTAAGAGATAATCAGATGATTCGTGTTTCTCGTCATTTAAAAGATTTAGCTTATCAGGCATTAAAAGTCAAAGAACAGATGCAGCAGGAAAATGATAGAGAGCCAACCAATGCACAGATTGCAGAAGTACTCAAAGTGAGTGAAAAAGAGATTGATGAATGTCTGGAGGCAATAGGAAGTGTACTTTCTATTTTTGAGCCAGTATACAATGATGATGGTGATGCACTTTATCTTTTAGATCAGATTCAGGATGAAAAAGATGAGATTGAACAATTGATGCAGGTCATGTCACTCCGTCAATCTCTTGAGACTCTATCTGATAAAGAATTTGAGATCATAAAAAAACGTTATTTTGATGCACAGACACAAACAGAAATTGCAGAAGAATTAGGGATATCACAGGCTCAAGTCAGCAGAATTGAAAAAAGCGCTTTAAATGCACTTAAGAAAAATTTGTAACACAAATAAAAAAAACGCATAGGATGGCATAGGTGATCAATATGAAAGCATCCTTGCTTAGAAAAAAAGATGTAGTAAAAATGAGTGATGGGTCGATTGCAGGAAAAATCATTGACTTTGAATTCAATATCTCCAGTTATGAAATACAAGCAGTCTGCATTAAAGAAAAACAGAGCTTTTTTAAAGAGCTTCTAAGTTTGTTTCAAAAGGAAAGAGTACTGGTTATGGATGTTTCAAAGATTGTTCAGATTGGTAAAGATGTGATTTTTGCGGATCTGCCTTCTTATGAAAAAAAATAGTGCTTCAATAAGGAAATGTGCTATAATTGTACTGTAATTTGGAGGACTAGATTTATGGGATTCATGGATAAATTGAAAGATACATTTACTACTGCTGATGATGAAGTGGAAATGGAACTGGATGAAACTGAAGCAAAAGCATTAAGCGACTATGAAGAACCTCAGAATAAGGGAGTTCAGAAGCTGTCTGGCAATACAAAGATGGTATTGTTTGAACCACGTTCATTTGAAGAAGCTGAAGAAGTTGGACGTCATTTAAAAGAAAAAAGAGCTGCAGTGATTAATCTGCATCGTCTTCAAAGAGAATATGCTCAGCGCACAATTGACTTCTTGACGGGTGTTGTATTTGCACTGGATGGAAGCATTCAGAAGATTGGGCATAATGTGATTCTGTGTACACCATCATCAATTGGTGTTCATGGTGAAATCAGTGTCGATGGCACAGGCGAATAATGATTTAAGTGCTCGTATCAAAGATTGGATATCACAAAGTCAGCGTTATCATATCCCAATTTTGTCGTGTTTTCTGACAGAAGAGGAACAGGCACAGCTGAAAAGCGAATGCCGCTATGAAAGTGTTAAGCTTTATGGAGGCTGCACACATGCCATTCGGCAAAGGGCAGCCTTTCTTTATGACGCAGATGATGAACCTGATTTTGAAATCGTTTGTCTAAGAGCACCTATACAAAAAAGATTTAATGATTTGACACATCGTGATTTACTGGGAGCGCTGATGTCACTGGGATTGGATAGAAGTCGTTTTGGGGATTGTTTTTTATATGATGGCTATCTGGTTGCCTATGTAGACAGTGAGATAGCACAATATGTCAAACACAATATTTCCAGTGTAAAACGTATGCCAGTACAATTTGAAGAATGTGAACCCATCGAACCAGAACGTCGTACTGAAACAATGAAAATCAATGTTTCTTCACTTCGAATTGACTGTGTTGTTGCTGCTTTGGCAAATGTTTCAAGGACTGCTGCAGCAGAATTGATTGCTCAAAAACGTGTTTCAATCGATCACAAACTTGTTGAAGAATCGAAAAGATTGTGCAATAATGGTAATACCATTTCCATTTCTGGAAAAGGCCGTTTTATTGTGGTCAAAACGATAGGAACGACACGCAAGGACAGAATGATTGTGGAAGTGGAGCGTTTTGTTTAGAAGGGGAACATCATGGCAGCAGATAAACCACAATTTCGTATCATGAAAAATGGCTATGACCGATTTGCGGTAGATGATGCCATTGATCGTTATCAAAATGAAATCGAGGCTTTAGAAAAAAAGCTGGATCTGTATTCACGTCAGGTGGAAACAGCGACAGAACAGCTGAATATGATTAAGACACGTTATCAGTCGCTGGTGACTGAATTGTCGGTCAAGGAAAAGGCTGCAGAAGACATTTCCCGTATGGCACTCAAGGAAGCCAATTCAATTATTGATACTGCACAGAACAACGCAGATTCAATTGTAAGAGAAGCTTTGAGTACTGCTCGACTGATTCTTGTGGATGTATCTCGATTGACTTCTGAAATATCTGGAATGAAATCAGAAGTACGAAGTCAATTGACATCATTAATGAAGAGTCTGGATGAATTTACACTTCCTGCACTTCCTGCACTGGAATGGCTGGAAAGTCAGAATCTGATTGAAGAAGAAAAGAAATAAAGACATTGAACAAGACAGCACTGATTCTTTGGATGCGTAGAGAGACTGTGGTTGGTGAAAACAGTTGTGAAGAAGGATAAAGGGATCACTTGGGAGTTGCATTTATGAAGAAAGTAATAAATGCCGTGCTTCGCGTTAAGAAGTTAAGCTGTGTGTCATTTTGACACAAAGTAAGGTGGTACCGCGTACATTTACGTCCTTATATGAAGGGCGTTTTTTATTTAATAGGAGGGTTTAATTATGGATTACAAACAGACCTTGCTGATGCCTCGCACTGATTTTGAAATGCGTGGCAATCTGCCAGCAAAAGAACCAAACATCTTGAAGCAGTGGGAAGAAGATCATTTCTATGAAAAACTGATGGCGAAACATGATGGACAGCCTAAGTTTGTTCTGCACGATGGTCCGCCATATGCCAATGGAAACCTGCATGCAGGAACTGCGATGAATCGTATCATCAAAGATATCATCAATCGTTCTCATGCAATGATGGGTTATCACACACCGTTTTTCCCTGGCTGGGATACTCATGGACTGCCAATTGAAAATGCAATCCAGAAGCTGGGTGTAGACCGCAAGAAGTTAAGTGCTGCAGATTTCCGCAAGAAATGTGAAGAATACGCAAATGGTCAGATTGCGATTCAGATGAGTACTGAAAAGCGTCTGGGTACTTTTGCAGATTATGAACATCCTTATATTACAATGTATAAGGAATTTGAAGCTCGTCAGATTCGAAGCTTCGCTAAGATGGCACTGGATGGCCTGATTTTCCAGGGTGCTAAGCCAATTTACTGGTCTCCATTCAATGAAACTGCAGTAGCAGATTCAGAAATTATGTATTTTGACCGCAAGGACCCAACAATCTTTGTATCGTTTGATGTTGTAGATGGCAAGGGTGTTCTTGAAGGGGATGAAAAGTTCGTTATCTGGACAACAACTCCTTGGACAATGCCTGCAAACCTGGCAATCTGTCTAAATGAACGCTTTACTTATGCATGTGTTCAGACTGAAAAAGGCAAACTGATCATGCTGGACTCAAAGGTAGATGAACTGCTTGAAAAATTTGGTTTGACTAATCAGGGCGTTGTTGCAACATACAAAGGCAAACAGCTGGAAAACATTGTTGTTCAGCATCCTATGGTGGACCGTACATCTGTGATTATTTTAGGTGGTCATGTAACCGATGAAGATGGTACTGGATGTGTACATACTGCTCCAGGTCATGGTGCTGATGACTTTATCGTAGGGATGAAATATGGTCTTCCTGCATTCTGTCCAGTTGATGAAAAGGGATGCCTGATGTCAGAAGCAGGTATTGAAAGCTTAACTGGCATGTTTGTTTTGGATGCAAATCCAGTCATCGTAGAAATGCTGAGAGAAAATGGTCATCTGTTATACACAGAAACAATCACTCACAGCTATCCACATGATGAACGTTTGAAAAAGCCTGTTATCTTCAGATGCACAGTACAGTGGTTCTGCTCAATTGAAAAGATTCGTGAAAAACTGCTGGAACAAATTAAGAATGTAAGATGGGAAAACGAATGGGGCGAAGTTCGTCTTTACAACATGATCAAAGATCGTGGTGACTGGTGTATTTCTCGTCAGCGTCTGTGGGGTGTTCCAATTCCTATTCTGTATTGTGAAGATGGTTCACCAATCATGGAAAAAGAAGTGTTTGATCATATCGCTGATTTGGTTGAACAGTTTGGTTCAAACGTATGGTTTGAAAGAGAAGCAAAAGAATTACTTCCTGAAGGCTATACAAATCCTAAGTCTCCAAATGGTCAGTTCTCTAAGGAAACTGATATCATGGACGTATGGTTTGACTCTGGTTCATCTTCAAATGAATTAGAAGCTCGTGGATTACAGTATCCTGCAGATCTGTATTTTGAAGGTTCTGACCAGTACCGTGGATGGTTCAACTCATCATTGATTATTGGTACAGCAGTTCATGGCTGCAGCCCATATA
Organism: Erysipelotrichaceae bacterium; assembly: GCA_017473335.1. Lineage (GTDB taxonomy): Bacteria > Bacillota_I > Bacilli_A > Erysipelotrichales > Erysipelotrichaceae > RGIG1896. Next base: position 33,099 of record JAFULN010000013.1, on the reverse strand, counting down.
AGAGTGTACTTTCTCATGGATATGTTTGCGACTCTAAGGGTGAAAAGATGTCCAAGTCTGTGGGGAACGTTGTCAATCCAATGGATGTTATTAAGAAATTTGGTGCAGATATTCTTCGTTTGTGGGCAGCAAACTCTGACTTCAAACAGGATATGCGCATTGGCGATGACAATCTGAAGCAGGTTGCTGAACAGTATCGTAAAGTACGTAATACATTCAGATTTATGTTAGGTAATCTGAACGCAGATGATTTCAACATGGCAAATGATGGTGTTGCATACGATGTAATGTGTCCGGCTGATCAGATGATGATTGTACGTCTGAATGAAGTATGTGAACAAGCAGTGGATGCTTATCGTCATTATGACTTCCTGGGTGTATCTTCAACTCTGATGAATTTTATGACCAATGAACTGTCAAGCTATTATCTGGACTTTACAAAGGATATTCTGTATATCGAAAAGAAAGATGATGCTAGAAGACGTTCTGTTCAGACTGTATTATGGAAGTGCGTAGATGCTCTTGCTAAATTGTGGGCTCCTTCACTGGTGTACACAATGGAAGAAGTATGGAAACACTTCACAAATGATGAAGCTCATTCAATTCATTTGACTGAATTTGTACCTGCTGAAAAACCAGAAAATGCAGATGAACTGAAAGCAATGTTTAATCGTGCATTTGAACTGAGAAGCGATATCTTCAAGGCTCTTGAAGAAAGCCGTGCTGCAAAAGTGATTGGTAAGCCTTTAGAAGCTCATGTAGTGATTGATTGTTCAAAGGAAGACAAAGAACTTTTGGAAAAGGCATGTGCTGGCAAGGTAGCTCAGTGGCTGATTGTATCTGAAGTCACATTTGCCCAAAATACAGAGTTCAAGGCTTACGAACACTGCAAGGTAAATGTACTGAAGGCAGAAGGTACTGTATGTCCACGCTGCTGGAATGTATCAAAAGAACATGATGAAAATGGACTGTGTCCACGTTGTCAGTCTGTTCTGAACTAAAATAAACACAGGTGCAGAATTTCTGCACCTGTTTCTTTGAAAGGAGGAAGATGATGAATAAAAAGATTACCCGCTCAGTCTGTAAGGCAACACAGGTTAATATTGGCTATCAGCTGATGCCTGCATTGTTTTCACTGCTGTTGATGAATGAATATCAAAATAATGATCAGTGGATGTGGGTAGAAATTGTTATGACTGTATGTAATGGAACGATGATGATGCTGATTTATCGAAAACAATGTCCAGATTATTTTGTACCAGTAAAGAAAATGAGGTTAAAAACTTTTATGAGTTTTGTATGTCTTTTGGCATTAGCTCAGATCATTGCGCTAGGTATACAGTTTTGCATGCGTCTTTCTCTACAGATGAGTCCAGTAGAATTTATCAAGTCCATGGGAAATGTCAGTCAGATTACACTCCCATTTGTGATATTTACTGCAGTAGTAGCTCCTGTGTTTGAAGAAATCGTCTTTCGAGGAATGGGATTACAAGAACTTTCTAAACATTCACATCTATTAGCGATTGGTATAGGCTCAGTTTTGTTTGGGTGTGCTCATCATAGTGTTTATACGATTCCATTTGCATTGATGTCAGGAATTCTGTTTTCCTATGTTTATCTGAATTATTCTATTTATGCTTCAATGGCTTTGCATTTTTTCAATAATGGTATTTTTGCAGTACTGTTTAGTGCTGTAGCATTATATATACCCGGGATGGCATATGTACAGTGGGGAATATTGTTTATATTTGCGATTTTTGGAGGAGTGTATTTATATAAAAACAGGATATATATCCGTGATTATATGAAAGTCCATTCTGTTGAAGTTGGTGGATATTCTTCAGCTTTTCATTCTAAACTGTTTTGGACGTATCTTATCTTTGTGCTTGTGATGAGTACATTTACAATCTTTAGTTAATCTTTAGAATGATTTCATAAGTTTTTACAAAAAAAGAAGGCGTGAATGTGGTACAATAAATACTGCAGGTGGTGATGTTATGAAAATCAAATTTTCTCAGCAGACAAAAGAGAGTGCACTTGCCTTTGTGCTTGCTGGTTCAATTTTGATTCTGTTATATTTCTCTATTTTGAATTTTGATGTTGTTAAAAATTTCTTTTCATTAGCTGCATCTGTACTGATGCCATTTATGATTGGGTTTGCAGCAGCATTTCTGCTTCATCCAATTATGATGGGAATAGAGAATAATTTATTGAAAAAGACAAAGCTTAAGCAAACGACAAAACGTAAAATATCTGCAGGACTTGCAATGGTTGTGATGATTCTGGTTGTTTTAGGTTTCTTGTTTCTTATTTTCCCATCGATTAGCGATAGCGTAATTAAGTTGTCCAATCAGATTGGAAACTATGCAATCAATGCAGAAGCGATTATTGAAGAAACCATTGAGCTGTATCCTCAGACTGCTAATTTTCTGACTTGGTTCTTTGAGGTTGGGCAGGATACTTTAATGGATGTCGTGGACTATCTGAAAAATATGATTCCAACAATTCTTGGATATTCAATTCGTCTTGTGACGGCGGTCTTTGACTTTATCATTGGTCTGATTATTGCATTGTATATCATGTTTGATCGTGAACGTTTCTATAAGCAGATTAAAAAGGTTGCCTATGTGATTTTCCCTGTTCCAGTTGTAAAACAGTTCAGAGAACTGGCAAAGCTGAGCTCTAAAATGTTTAACAGCTTCATTGTTGGGAAAATTGTGGATTCTACTATCATTGGAATCATGTGCTATATTGGGATGAGCCTGATTGGTTTTGATTTTGCACTGCTGATTAGCTTTATTGTTGGTGTCACCAATGTTATTCCTTTCTTTGGACCATTCATCGGTGCTGTTCCTGGTATTGTCATTCTGTTTATTGTCAATCCAATTGATTCACTATGGTTTGCGCTGTTTGTTTTGGCACTTCAGCAGTTTGATGGAAACATCCTGGGACCTTTGATTCTTGGGGATTCAATGGGAATTCCAACACTGTACGTTATGTTCGCAATTCTTGTTGGAGGCGGATTCTTTGGTGTAGTTGGAATGTTTTTAGGAGTTCCAGTGTTTTCGATAATTTATGTAGTATGCAAGAAGGTTGTCGAAAAACAGCTCGCAAAGAAAAATATTGTTGTAGAATAAGAAAACGGCATGAGTGTTCATGCCGTTTTAATTTTGAAAAGTCATCATTTAGGAAATTGTGCATAAAGTGATTTTGGAGGGGTTGCATGATTGAAATCAAACCATGGATGATAGGAGATGAACGCTTTTTAGGTGTTTTAATCTATCTTCCAAAAGTGACGATGAGAATGCTGGTAAATATGAAAATGATTTGTCTTGATGAATGTTTTAATCTTCATCAGATAGAGAAACGATGTTCAGTACCATTGATTCGCTGTTCATCAGGAAGTTTTGAAAAGATGATGAATCAGCCATGCAAAGAAATTTCAGTATCTGCCAAAAATCTTGGAATTCATGAATCTATGAGTGTGAAAGAAGCTGTCGCATGTGTATTTCAGCAAAAGTGATAAAGCGAATTGTCATCTTCTTCATTGTGCTTGGATTTCTAGGACAAGCATGCTTACTGGTTCTTCGCATCAATGATAAAATCTATCCGCAGGTTGAAGAGATGGCTCGTGTAGAAGCAGCTAATGCAGCTACACAGATTATCAAAAGGTCTGTAAGTACGATTGAGGTGAATCCTTCAGAATGCATGAGTTTTCTTCGTGATGAAGAAGGAAATATCATAGAAGTTAACTACAATACGTACACGATGAATCAGATTCTATCTGAGTGCTTGCATGTTGCTGAGACGTCCTTGGATGCTGCATCATCAGGCCAAATGGATCCAAACACAAAGATGATCTATTACGACAAAGGTGTTATCTATTCTGTGAATCTTGGTTATTTTACAGGAATCGCCTTGTTTTCAAGAATAGGGCCACAGGTTGATATTCATATGGAAGTCATGAATTCATGTTCAGGAGAAATTGAAGTGAACAGTTCACCTTATGGTATCAACAGCACTTTGATTCAAATTGATTTAATCATTACAACGCAGTTATTGGTAGTCACACCTTTTTTGATGACACAGGCTCCTATTGAGTGTCGTATTCCCTTAGTGATTCAGATTGTACAGGGAAAACTTCCAGATTATATTATGGATTAAAAAAGCACTAGAATAGACTAGTGCTAGAAAGACGAACTTCTGTGATTCCTGGTACTTCATCAAGAATCAGAGCTTCAATACCATCTTTTAATGTATCGTTGATGGATAGACAGTCAGCGCATGCCCCCAGCATTCTAACTGTGACAATGCCATCCTCTAGAGATTCAAATTCTACATCTCCGCCGTCTCTTTGAATATAGGGACGGATTTTTTCCAATACATCGATTACGTGTTCTTCCTGTGTCATATGTTTACCTCGTTACTTTAGAAAATACAGAATCCCTGCAACTATTAGTCCATGGCAGACACCGCCAATGACTTCTACCCAAGTATGACCAAGAACATTTTTGATTTTGGTCAGATAAATAGGATCAGTAAGTTTGGTTGCTGTCAATTCCTGAATATCTTTAATCAGCTGTCGTGTAATCTGAATGTTTTGTCCTGCATAATAGCGGACATTCGCAGCGTCATAACAAATAATCATTGAAAATGCCAGTGTTACTGCAAAGATTGTTGATGAAAAGTTCTCCTGGATGCCAACTGCCAAAGAGAGTGCCGCTACTGTTGCGGAATGTGAACTTGGGAAACCGCCGCTGGCTTTCATCAGTGACCAGTTCCATTCGCGTTTTAAAAGCCATAAATAAAACGGTTTAGCAAACTGTGCTGATATCATTGCGATAAGTGCGGCCCAGAAAGGATACATATAGGAGAGCATAAATTCACCTCGCTTTTTTAGTATAGCACAATTTCTATGGATTGGATTACAAAAACATTCGATTGATGTGAAATGAAAGTGAAAACTGTGATATAATACACTATGTATGGGGGTGTAGACATGAGTGTGAAAGTTGGACAGATTGTCTCAGGAAAAATCACCGGTATTCAGCCCTATGGCGCATTCGTTGTACTTGATGACGGAATGAGCGGGCTGATTCATATCTCTGAAATCTCTGATGGATATGTCAAAGACGTAGGAAGATTCGTCACATTGGATGAAATGGTTACTGTGAAAGTAATTGATGTTGATGAAAAGATGAATCAGGCAAGATTGTCGCTCAAGGCAGTACACCCAACTGGTTTCAGAAAGGCGAGAAATCGCCGCAGAGACTGGAGACTTCCAGAGATGAAACTAGGTTTTTCATCCATTGAAAATATGATGGATGAATGGATTGATCAAGCGTTAAAGGAGAGAAAACAACATGATTAAGTTTGATGCAAGTCACGCGCATCTTCAGGAAGAAATTTCTTCCTATCAGCCAAGAGTATCTGAAATTCATAAGATGATTCATGAAAAAACAGGTGCTGGAAATGATTTCTTGGGTTGGGTAGACTGGCCTTTGAATTATGACAAAGAAGAATTTGCACGCATGCTGGAAGTAGCAGAAAGCGTAAAGGATAAATGCGAAGTACTGCTGGTTTGCGGTATTGGAGGATCTTATCTAGGTGCACGTGCTGCTTATGAAATGGTAAAGGGTCTGTATCCACTGGAAGGTCCTGAAGTGATCTTTATTGGTAATACTTTCTCAAGTACTTATTTTAAACAGGTTGAAGCATATATTCAGAACAAGGAATGTGTTTTGAATGTTATCTCTAAGTCTGGTACAACAACTGAAACTGCACTGGCTTTCCGTATGCTGAAGCAGATGATGGAAAAGCGCTATGGCAAGGAAGAATGCAAGACACGCATTATTGCGACAACTGACAAGGCAAGAGGCACATTGAAGGAACTGGCTGACAAGGAAGGCTATAAGACTTTTGTCATTCCTGATGATATCGGTGGACGTTTCTCTGTTACAACTCCAGTAGGTTTGCTTCCTCTGGCAATTGCAGGTGTTGATATTGTTGAACTGATGAAGGGTGCAGTGGATGCATATCATGCATTCAATACAGATGTACTGGAAAACAATCCGGCATATCAGTATGGTGTAGCTCGTCAGATTCTCAGCAATTCAGGCAAATGTGCTGAAATGTTTGTTGCATATGAATCACAGATGGCAATGGTTGCGGAATGGTGGAAACAGCTGTTTGGTGAATCTGAAGGTAAAGATGGCAAGGGTATTCTGCCATGCAGCGCTAATTTCTCAACTGACCTGCATTCACTGGGACAGTTTGTGCAGGAAGGAAATAAGGTGCTGTTTGAAACTCTGGTACTGGTTGACAAGCCAACACTGGATGGTGAATTCCCACATGATGAAGATAATCTTGACAATATGAACTATCTGGCTGGAAAGTCTTTAGACTGGGTCAACAAGATGGCATGTCAGGGTACTTTGGAAGCCCATGAAGTAACTGGTGGTGTTCCAAATCTGATTATCACTGTTGAAGATATGAGTGCTTATACATTTGGTTACATGAGCTACTTCTTCTTCAAGGCATGTGCAATGAGCTGCTATATGCTGGATATCAACCCATTCAATCAGCCTGGTGTTGAAGTCTATAAGAAGAACATGTTCCGTCTTCTGGGCAAAAACTAAGTGAAAAGAAAAAATCAGGAGAATTTTCTCCTGATTTTTTAATGCCTGATTTTATTTATTAAGTCTTCTGTCGATGTAATAAAGAAGTTACCTGCTGTAAATCCATCTTCTGTTTCCTTGTCTTTTGATAAGACCCAGATAGCACTTGCAGGTGATTCTGGATGAAGTTTGTTGAATTCGTTCAGAAGTGCTTTGCCATCTTCAATGCTCATGGTAAACAGTGAAGTGCTTAATGCATCTGCGTAACCGCTGTTAAGTGTAAAAATCGTTACAGAACGGTAATCAGTTGCAGGGTAAAGTGTCGTTGGATCAATAATGTGATGGTATGTGTTTCCGTCTTCACAGACATAGTATCGATGATAATCGCCGCTGGTAACCACTGAAACAGGACCTTCTAAATCAACAGCTAAAAGGGTACTTCCTGTTCCAGGCTCTTCAATGCCAAGTCCCCATAAAGAACCATCGGGCTTACTGCCAATCACACGATTGTTTCCACCAAAATTAATAATTGCAGTATCAATGCCTTTAGATTGAAGGAATGCTGCTATTTTTTCTGTGGCAAAACCCTTGGCGATTCCACCAACATCCAAACGAACTTCTGGATGATCAATATAGACAGTGTTTGCTTCTTCATCAAGAAGAATGTGTTCCCATCCTACAGATTTCTGTGCATTTATCAGCTCATCCTGATTTGGAACAGGACCTTTTCCTGTAGTTTCAGCTTCATCACGATAATTGTGCCATACTTTAAAGACTGAACCATAAGTTACATCAAATTCACCATTTGATAACTCATTCATCTGTTTAGAGATTTTAAGCATTTCAATAATTACAGGATCAACTTCAACTGGCTGAATACCTGCATTGTCATTGATTGTTTTAATATTATTGATACCTTCATAATTGTTGTAGATATCAAACAGCTGATGGTAGCGATAGGCTAGATCAACACTTTGATCAAAAACAGGTTTTAATTCTTCCTGTGTTTTTGTACTGTAGAATGTCAAATAATAAACGGTATCAAAACCTGCTTCGAAAGAAGTAAACGTTGTTTTTGATATCGGTACAGAAGTTTGTGTTGGAGGTTTAGGGGTATCCTGTGTTGTACATCCAATCATCAATAAACTCATAAATAAAATGAGAAGTTTTTTCATTTGTATCACCTGTGACATTATAACATAAAAAATGAATTTGACTACTATAAGGATATTATCAGAAAATATATGAAATTTTACCATTTAAAGACTTTCTATTCTACAACTGAAAGTGGTATAATATCATAGAATTTATTTGTGCTTTTTGTGTGCAAATAAAAAAGAAACATAAGAAAGGTTTAGGTGAAATTATGTCTTTTTTAACAGGACCTATGCGCAAGCATGTCAACGGGCATAAAGATTTGACTGATCACTCAGAGATGAAGTTTGTAGATCCAGGTGCATTGGTATATCTTCCGCTGATCAATATGGGGTCAACAGCTTATGAAGTTCTGGTTAAAGAAGGGGACAGCGTGAAAGTAGGAACAAAAGTAGCTTTCCGCAAAGACCATTTTACAGTACCTCTGTATTCTTCAGTTTCTGGTACAGTAAAGGGTATCCAGAAAGTCATGCATGCATCTTTAAAACCAATTGAACATCTGGTCATTGAAAATGATGGCAAGTACGAAAAAGAAGCTCCTTTGAAGCCGCTTGACTACAAGAATGCTTCTAAGGAAGAACTTGTTGACTTCATGAAGAACATGGGATTAGTTGGCTGCGGTGGTGCAGGATTCCCAGCATATATCAAATATGGCGCTAAGGGAATTAAAAATCTGATTATCAATGCAGTTGAATGTGAACCATATTTGACTTGTGACTATGCAGGAATGAAAGAAAATCTTGCAGATTTAGTTTCAGGTGTTGAAGCAATGCTGAAAACATGTGAAGCAGAAAAGGCAATGGTTTGCATTAAAGAAACAAAGAAAGAATTTATTCCTGTATTGAAGGAAGCTTTCAAAGATGTGGAAAAAACTGAAGTTGTTGCAGTTCCAGATGTTTATCCAATGGGCTGGGAAAGAACTTTGGTTTATGAAGTAACAAAACAGCGTTATGAAAAACTGCCTTCAGAAGTTGGCTGCATCGTCAGCAATGCTGCAACTGCAATTTCATTTGCAAAGTGCATGAGAACTGGTATGCCAATTGTTGAGAAGATTGTTACTGTCTCTGGTGATGGCGTGAAGGAACCTAGCAATGTTAGAGTTCCTGTAGGTACACCTGCTGGTGTGATTATTAATGCATGCGGCGGATATACTTCAGAAGAAATTCTTTTGATTGCTGGAGGGCCTATGATGGGTAAGACAATTACAAGCGACAAGTTTGTCATTGGTACTTACAACAATGCTTTGACTGTTTTGAAGCACGTTCCAGTAAAGGCAATTGCTTGCCTGCGCTGCGGTAAGTGCTCTGATCACTGTCCAGCTGGACTGCAGCCTGTTCGCATCAACATGGCTGAAAAGTCAAAGGATACAGATGCACTTAAGAAACTTGGAGTTATGGATTGTGTTGAATGCGGTATGTGTACATACATTTGTCCTTCCAAGATTGATGTTACTGAAGGTGTCAGACGCGCTAAGCGCATTATGGCACTGAAGAAATAGGGAGGATCAAAGGGATGAAATTTACATTTAAACCGTCCCCTAACTATCGTCAGCCTCAAAGTACACAGAGTATTATGTTTGAGCTGACGCTGGGACTTTTGGTTGTCTTTGGATTTTCTGTAGGCTACTATGCAATGGCATACAATATCTCCTATGCACTGCGTGCATTAGGACTTCTGGCTGTTTCTGTGGTTTGTGCTTTAGCAACTGAAGCAATCTGGTGCAAAGTTTTAAAACTGAATGTGAAAGATCATATGCAGTCAAGCTTCCCATGGGTAACTGCGATTATTTTGACACTGATGTGCCGTATTGATATTTCTTATTATGCACTGGGTGTTTCAACAATCATGGCTATTTTCTTTGGTAAGCTGGTATTTGGCGGATTTGGTCAGAACATTTTCAATCCTGCTGCTGTAGGACGTTCTATTATCTTTGCGTCATTTACTGGAAATGTTGCAGCTGATTTGATTTCTTCTGCAACACCTACAACTGCAATTGCAGGTAATGGATGGCTGCTGGCAATTCCTGATGGAATTTCTTCAGTTTGTGCAACAGCAACAAGCTGTTCTGCAGCTCTGATTCCTGCACCAACATTTGTAGAACTTTTGACTGGTACTTATGCTGGTGCACTGGGTGAAACATCAACACTGCTGATTTTGGCTGTTGGTGCTTATCTGGCATGGCGTGAAGTCATTGACTGGCGTGTTCCAGTGACTTATTTAGGTACATTGTTTGTATTAGCTACAGTATATGGTCTGGTATTTAATCAGGGCATGGTTTATGGTCTGTATCATATCCTTCTTGGCGGTGCTGCATTTGGTGCTGTATTTATGATGACTGACCCTGTAACAAATCCAACAAGTGCTGCAGGCCGTGTTGTCTTTGCGATGGGATGTGCAATTTTTACACTTCTGATTCGTGTAAAGGCTAACCTGCCTGAAGGTGTACTGTATTCTATTCTGTTGATGAATTTGATGACTCCTGCTATTGAAAAGCTGATGGATGGAAATCAGATCAAAACAGAAAAGAAAAACTGGATGATTATTGCGATTGTTGCGGTTGTTGGTGTAGCTGCTACACTGATTTGCGCATTTGCGAATATGTAAGGACAGGGGGAAGAAAATATGAAGAAAATTTTACATTTGACTGTATTTCTTGCCGTTGTAGGCGCTCTGTCTGCAGGTGTTCTCTCTTATGTCAATAATTTGACTGCTCCAATTATTGAGGCTCAGAAATTAGCTGCAGTAAAAGAAAGTCTGGAAGTTCTTTATCCAGGTGCTAATTTCTCTGAACTGGATGCAGAAGAAGAAACTGGTCTTGTGACTGGTGCTTATCTGGCTGAAGGCAAAGGTTATATTTATAAAGTGTCTGTAACAGGATACAATGCTTCTACTCCAATTGAATTCATGATTTCAATTAGTATGGAAGGCAAAGTGGATGGATTTGTAGTACTGGCTCAGCAGGAAACAAGTGGAATTGGTTCTCGTGTAGCAACGGATGAATTCAAAAACATGGTTGTTGGCAAGGGTGTGAATGACACGATTTCTACACTCTCTGGTGCAACGGTATCATCCACAGCTGTAGTTAAGGGTATCAACGCTGCTAAGGCTCTGTATGGTACTCAGGCTGGTGTTTCTGTAGAAGCTCCAAAAGATCCAGTTGTTGAAGAAGTTGTTTATAAGCTTTCTGATGATTATTCATCAGCAGGTGCTGAAGTTGTATCTGTAGATGGAAATACATATACAGTGACTTCAAATGGTTTCCCTGGAAACAGTGCAAATACATTTGAAATCGTTGTTGAAAACGGAGCAGTTGCTTCTGTAAAGAACACTGTCTTTGGCGATACTGCTGGTATTGGTGATCCAGCGGTAGCAGATGATGCACTTGCAGGTTATGCAGGAGCTACTTTGGATTCAGAAGTTGATGTTGTTTCTGGTTCTACATTTACATCTAAATCTGTATTTGCTGCAATGCAGGCTGCACTTAAGGCTGCTAATGGTGAAACAACAGAACCAAATGAAGGTGATTCATCTTCAGAAGCAGCAGGTGAAACTGAAGGCACTGTTGAAGGCGACAGCTATACTGCAACTGCAGCTGGATTTGGCGGCGATGTAACAGTGACTATCGTTCTGAATGGTGATGACATTGTTGATGTAAAAGCAGAAGGCGCTAATGAAACTTCAGGTATTGGTTCTAACGCAATCGAAGTTTTGCCTGGACGTATTGTAGAAGCTGATTCTGCAGATGTTGACGGTGTATCTGGTGCAACAGTAACAAGTGAGGCAATCAAGACAGCTGTTAAAGCTGCTTTGACTGAAGCTGGAAAGTAAGGAGGGGCACATATGAATCGTAAAGAAAATTTCGTGGCTGGTTTTGTCAAAGAAAATCCAGTATTCGGTCTGTATCTTGGTTTGTGCTCTGCACTGGCTATTTCTACTACACTTGACAATGCAATCGGTATGGGTCTTTGTGTTACATTGATTCTGACTGCATCTAATATGATTATTTCTGCAATTCGTAAGATTACACCAGATGAAATTCGCATTCCAGTGTACATCGTTGTTATCGCATCACTGGTAAGTGTTGTTGAAATGCTGATGGCTGCATTTATGCAGGAACTATATGCTAATCTGGGCGTATTCATTTCTTTGATTGTTGTTAACTGCATTATCCTTGGACGTGCTGAAGCATTTGCTTCTAAAAACGGTATTCTGGATTCTGCGCTTGATGGAATTGGAATGGGGCTGGGATATACATTCAGCTTGCTTCTGATTGCATTTGTTCGTGAATTCCTAGCTACTGCAAGCTGGACAATCACTAATCCATTCAACAATCAGGTGATCTTGCATCTTGGTCTTGAATTCCTTGAACCATTTAAAATCAGTATGTTTAGTACATCAACTGGTTCATTCCTTACATTTGCATGCTTTGCAGCACTGTTTACAGTACTGAGAAACAAGCCTGCAAAGAAAGAAGAAAAGAAGGAGGCTAAATAAGTATGGCTGAATTATTTTCATTAGCGATTACGGCTATTTTGATCAATAACATTATCCTGACAAAATTCTTTGGTATGTGCCCATTCTTAGGTGTATCTAAGAAGACAAGCTCTGCTGTAGGTATGGGTGTTGCAGTTATCTTCGTTATTATGGGAGCTTCTATAATCACTTATTTCCTGTATCATCTTGTTCTGGTACCACTGGAAATTACATACATGCAGCTGATTACCTTCATTCTGGTTATCGCAAGTTTTGTACAGTTTACTGAAATGTTCATTAAGAAATTCAGTCCTGCACTGTACAAGTCACTGGGAATTTATCTTCCATTGATCACAACAAACTGTGCAGTTCTGTATGTAGCACAGGATAACATTACACAGAGTTACAATTTCATTGAAATGCTGGTGAACTCATTCTCTGTTCCATTTGGATTCTTGATGATTCTTTACATCTTCTCTTGCATTCGTGAACGTCTTGATCTTGCAACGACACCTAATGCATGGAAGGGTAATCCAATTGCTCTGGTTACTGCAGCTCTGATGGCACTTGCTTTCAGTGGCTTTGCAGGTCTAGTTTAATGAATAATCTCATTTACGCAGTTTTATTTGCTCTGATTATGGGCGGATTGTATGCAGCGTTGTATTATCTTAATCATAAAACTCCAGTTCCTGAAGGATGCGAGAATTTGAAAGAGGAATGCTCTGGCTGCAGCATCTCAAGCTGCGCAAATCATCCAAGTCAATCGAAAATAGAAGGAGAATAGAAACATGTTGAATGCAATTTTAATGATGACTGTAGTTGCTGCACTCATGGGGCTCATTCTTGGAATTGCCGGCAAGGTATTCTATGTACAGCCTGATGAACGTGAAGAAGCAGTTACTGCTATGCTTCCAGGATACAACTGTGGTGGATGTGGGTTCCCTGGCTGTTCTGGTTTAGCTGCAGCGCTTGTTAATAAAGAACTGGATACAGTTATCTGCAAGCCTTGCAAAGCTGATATGAAGGCTAAAATTGTTGAGTATCTGGCAAATACACCAGGACCTGATGGAACAACCATTAAAGTGAAAGCTTAATCAATGAAGACCGAGAATTTTCTCGGTCTTTTATTTTTTTTGAGGTTTTTCCTTTTTTTGGAGAATATATAAATAGGAGGGAAAAACATGAACAAGAAAACAATTGGTTTATCTGCTGCATTTCTTTTAGCTGCTGGAGCATCTATCTGTATTGTTCCAAAGTGGTTTGAACATGAAATGTCCAAAAGACTTGATTTGATTGATGTTGTCAGCGCATCCAATGATGTTGCACCACGTACGGTAATTACTGAAAAAGATATTGCGATCGTTCGTATTCCATCTGCATATCTGAATGATTCAGCATATGTGTTAAAAGAAGATGTGATAGGGAAGATTACTGTTCGAAATGGTTTTATTCCAAAAGGTTCTTTCTTTTATCATTCTGCCTTAGAGGATGTAAAAGAGACAACAGATGCAGCAATCCTTGATCTTAATCATGATCAGGTATTGGTTGCCCTTGAAACGAATATGGTTGCACTAGGAGCTAACGCTTTATCTAAAGGACAGCTTGTAGATATTTATGTTACTGTATTGGATTCAATGAAAGAAAGTAAGATAGGATCACTTTTAAAAAATGTACGCATTTTAGGGATTAAAGACCATAAAGGATTTAATATGGATGATCCTGAATCAACACATACACCTCATGTCATACAGCTAGCAATTAGCCAGGAAGCACTGCCTTTGATTCAAAAGGCTATGCAGGAAGGTGAGTTGAGTTATTATGCAAGTAAAGATGCTTATCATCAGAAAAAAGAATGTATCATTGACTGGGATAGTGAAATGATTGAAATTTTAGGAATCGAAAAAGAAGCTATCGAATGATAGCTTCTAGTTTTTTTACATAACCGATTCCAACAGTACCAGGACCAGCGTGAGCTAGTATTACTGGATAGATAGGTCCATAGTAAGTGTCTTTTGGATTTACATGTTCACAGAGTTTTTGATATAGTTCTTTAGATGCTTCCGTTTCTTCACCACCATACAGAACCAAGAAATAATAGTCATCCAGACAATCTACATTAAGTACATAATCTAATGCCATTTTATATGCTCGTTTAGAAGTTCGTACTTTATCATAGACATCGATTTGTCCATTTTCAACACTGAGAAGAGGTACAATCTTTAACAAGTTTCCTAATGCAGCAGCTGCAGCTGAGATGCGTCCACCGCGCTTAAGATAAATCAAATCCTCTGGCATCAATATAGCGTGCATTGACATATTTTCTTCAACGAAGGTTTTAATTTCTGAAGAACTTTTTCCAGCACGGATAAGTTCATGAATTTCTTTAAGTAGAAACTGTGTTGGTGCACATGCAAAACGTGCATCAATCACTGTTACTTTTCCATCGTAGCTTTGTGAAGCTAATACTGCAGAATTGTAGGAACCGCTTAGCCCAGAAGAAAGAGGAACATAAAGAACTTCATCATTTTCTTTCAACGCTTCATCCCATACACTGCATACATCACCAATAGAAGGCTGACTGGTTTTTACTGTACTTCCAGCTTTCATTTTGTTAGTGAATTCTTCTAGTGTGATTGTTTTGTTTTCAATATATTCAATGTTATCTACAATGATTGGCAGACGGACAACACGTACATTTAACTGCTTTGCCTGTTCATCAGAGATGTCTGCTGAGGAATCAGTTATTACTGCAATTTTTTTCATCACATCTCACCTCATTGAGGATTATAACAAGGAAAATAAAGAAAAGCTATGTGATAATGATGACTAGGTTGAACGGTTATTGAAAAACGCTAAAAAAAGACTTTACAAATGTTTTTAATTGATGTATTATATATCTTGCCTATGGCGGTCGTGGTGAAGTTGGTTAACACTCTGGATTGTGGCTCCAGCATTCGCGAGTTCGAGTCTCGTCGATCGCCCCATTTTTTATTTAAGGCAGCCCTGCTTAAGCAAGGGCTTTTTTATTGTCTTATGGAAAAAGCAGGTTCATGATGGAAATATAAGAAAAGTTAGTGTACAATGAGTCTGCACATAGAAAGTGAAAGAGGTGTCTATGAGAGAGTTTAAGATTGTTCAGGATGAACGACATTTTGATGAATTTGTCGCTTCACATCCTTATGGACATTTTATGAAGACAACTGCATGGGGCAAGTTCCGTGTAGAAATAGAAAAAGATGAAGCATATTATCCTTGTGTTCTTTTAGAAAATGAGGAAATCATTGCATCTGCACTAGCTATATTGACACATCGAAAGGGCCTTGGAAAGGTATTGTATGTTCCATGGGGACCTTGTATAGATTATGAGGACCAGCAGCTGGTTCAATTAATGTGTGATCAATTAGGAAAGCTGGCAAAAGAAAAAAAGGTGACACTGTTAAAGATTGATTTAAATGTGGAACGTGTACATCATGAAATCAAAGGAGAAGTCATTGATGATGGCTTCAATAATGAACACATCACAAAGATGTTTGAATCAATGGGATTTAAGCACAAGGGATATGGCTATGCTTACAATGGCAGCTGGGTAAATCGTTTTACATTGATTACTTCTCTTCAGGAAGAAGACTATACTCAGCGCATTAAAAAGAAAGTTTATAAAAAGGCATTACGTAATATTCGTTTAGGGGTTTCCATTCGACAGGGAACTGATGAGGAATATGAAACATTTGCACAGTTTGGAAAAGAATTGTCACAAACGCAGCACTTTCTTCCTAAATCAGCAGATTACTTTAGAAACTATGTCCAGATGCTTCAGCCTTATGCGAAGTTTATGATTACTGAAATTGATTTCAACAAACGTCTTGCGGTGTTAACTGAAGAAAGTCAGTCTAAAAGTCTGCGCAAAGACAAGGATGCACTGGAGGCAGTCTTGAAGAATATTGAATTCTGTCAGAATCAGATTGATTCTGGAAAAGAGAAAGTAATGCTTTGTGGGGCAATTTATCTTCATATTGGCAAGAA
This sequence comes from Erysipelotrichaceae bacterium, assembly GCA_017473335.1. Taxonomy (GTDB): domain Bacteria; phylum Bacillota_I; class Bacilli_A; order Erysipelotrichales; family Erysipelotrichaceae; genus RGIG1896. Next base: position 16,831 of record JAFULN010000013.1, on the reverse strand, counting down.
AGTGTTTAATATGTATCTGTATAATTCTAAAGATTATCCTGATGCAACAGCTTCTGCATGTTCACATGTACTCATGATGGAACAGATGAAGAAACAGGGTGTTGAAGATTTTGACTTTGTAGGATTCGCGACAACGGTTCCAAATGAACCTTATTATGGTTTATGGGACTTTAAGAGTTCTATGGGGTCACGCTATGTAGAATATTTGGGTGAGTTTGATATGATTTACAAGCCATGGCGTGTGCAGCTTACTGCATTTTTAAAGAAAATAAAAAAGATACATAAATAACCCGTAATTTTATTACGGGTTTCTATATAGGAGGGCTTTATGGACAGATTAAAGATGAATCATGAATATGTTCCTGTTGTCATTGAAAGAAAAAGAGTGAAAAATTTATCCATGAGAATTCTTTTGGATGGAACAATCAAAATGACTGCTCCATTGAATCTTCCAGAAGAAAGAATTGATGAATTTATTTTATCGAAACTTGAATGGATTGAAAAATCAGAAGAGCTTCAGAAAAAAAGAAGGATATCTCAAGAGAAAAAATCTGTGATGAATCCTGTGATTCAAGTTTTAGGGAAAAGTTATCATGTGGTTTTGAAACAGGGAAATCATGAAGGGTTTGTTTTGGATGATCGTTATATGATACTTACTGTGAAAGAATCTGGACGTGTTCAGCAGGTTTTTGAAAAGCAGGCAAGGATGATGCTGGAGGAAATCTTTCAGCAGAAACGTGGAAAACTAGAGCGTATCTTAGATGATTATCGTCTTCCACATCCAGAAATATCCATTCGTAAGATGAAAGGAAAGTGGGGAAGCTGTACGCCTAGCAAGGAAAAGATTGTGATGAATTTCATGTTGATTCATGTTCCTGTGAAATGTATTGAATATGTATTGATTCATGAATATATGCATATGATTGTACCGAATCATTCAAAACGATTTTATGAATTGATTGAAAATGTAATGCCTGACTATAAAATATATCGCAAGATTTTAAAAGAAGAATAACATAGATTCTTTTGAACAGACTATGTTCAGGAGGATTACTTATGAATCGATTTGTTTTAATTGTAATGTTATTGATGTGTACTGGATGTGCATGTTCCACATCACAAAAACCTGCTTCATCACCTGCACCTTCAAGCAGTCCTGAGCCACAAGTTAAAGAGGCATACAACGTTACTGGAGAACAGACACAGTTTGGTACTCCTATCGTGTCGCTGAAGATGAAAGAAGGAAAAATTGTTGAACTTTCCATTGATGAAATCACTGGTGAGAGTACAAAGAAATCACTGGGAGATGACTACAAGCTTCCTGAAGGGGCAAAAGATACCTGGAGCAATCAAATTAAGGCTTTGGAAGAGTACATTGTGAATCATGGTTTAGATAAAATACAGGTGGATGCTCAGGGTAAGGCATTGAATGAAGATTTGTTGAGTGGATGTACAATTCAGATTGACAATTATTTAAAAACAGTACGACAAGCTATGAATGAGGCAGAATAGCCATCCTGATCATCAGGATGGCTTTCTTATAGTACTTCAATCATTTTATCCCATGTATTGCTGTCAATCCTGCCATCAGGATTTAGACCCGTCATATTTTGAAATCTTATGACTTTTATCTGAGTTTGTGCATTGAAAATCCCATTGATTTCGATAGGTTTTTCAGGCTGAATTTGGTTGAGATATTCTTGAGCTTTATAGACATCTAACCCTTTATCTCCATAGTTTAATGAAGGATGAGGATGATTGTGGATAGTTTCTGGCTGTTTCAGGGTTTTGGTTTTACAGATGATTTTATCCCATGTTAGATCATTGATGATTCCAGTAACTTCCAATCCGGTTAAAGATTGAAAGATTTTAATGGTTTGTTCTGTTTCATCACCGTACATTCCATCTTCTGGAGTTTGAGGCATCTGTGGATAAATACTTCTTAATCGATTAAGACATTGCTGTATTTTCAGGATAGAGACTGAGTGATCTTCTTTTTGAATAAAATAGTTCATGATACACCTCCTTACTAGTAGAATATGGAAATATACCTCAGGGGACTGGTGATATGCCCGTTCATTTCATTGTTGATTTCATACACTGTGGTGGAGGTGGAGATATGATTCTGTTGATCTACAATGAAGATACAGGACAAATGGAAAGAATGCAGCGTGATTGTCATGAAAACATGCCTTATACAACAAATGGAGTTTTAACTGTTGAAAGTTTTAGAGGAAAATCAGGCAGTCGTTTATTATGGAGTACGAAGTCATTTCTTGAAAGTGTGAGTGAGTCGTTTCAAACACTGCATTGTCCTTTTGAAGTAACACATGGTTTTTCTAGGGTATGGGAACGTTTTGAGAATGAACAGTTTGCCCACAAACTAGGTACAGCACTTACAGGGGGACAGAATTTAAATGACAGAAGAAAAGTACAGCTAAGGAAGGATTTGGAGGCACAGCAGGATTATACATGGATACAGGATGGAGACTTGATGCCTTCAGTTGTGCATTTTCATCAGACTATTGATTCAGTGTCAGATGTGATTGTCTTTGAAAGAGTGCAAAAAGGGTCAGTGGGTACCAGTGTCTGCGCACTTCAAGATGCGCTATGGTTTTTAGGATATGATATACCATCTATCAATGGAATCTTTGATCATCAGTTAGATCAGGAACTAAGAAGTTTTCAGATGTCAAATGGATTAAGTGTGGATGGAATTGCAGGTGTTAATACATGGACACTTCTGATGCAGATTCTGGATTCAGAAGAAATACGATATAAAGTTTGATATTTTATGTGAAAAGTTGTATAGTAGTCCTCTGTTGGAGGGTTTTATGAATAATTGGTTAATTATGACAAATACTATAGAGGAAACAAATGTGATTGAATCTGTGATGTCTTTTGGGTCAAATTTTACAAAAGATGGTCTTATTGTTACATTGATTTTTGCGGCTGGACTTTTGATTGTCTCAAAGATAGTTTTGCGTATAGTGAATCGTTTTATGAAAAATGCAGCACAAAAGGTGGGACCTGAGGCAGTAACTAGCTATAATTTTGTGAATAAAGTGATCAAAATAGTCGTGTATGCATTTGTGTTTATTTTGATTTTGAAGCAGTTTACTGCTTTTGAAGATTTGAGTAATTTCATGCTGGGAGCATCTGGTGTGATCAGTGCGGTGATTGCACTGGCATCTCAGGAATCTGTTGCGAACTTTGTAGGAGGCATGTTTCTAGCATTGACACAGCCTTTTAAAGTTGGTGATTCAATTATTATTGTAGATAAGGGAATTACAGGGACTGTGCTGGATATTGGATTGCGTCATACAACAGTAAAAACGATTGATAATACAGTGGTTATTATTCCAAATAGTGTACTGAATACTTCAGTCGTTGAAAATCGTTCTGTAGAAACGCATTATACTGTACGTCTTACATTTGGAATCAGTTATGATTCTGATGTGAATAAGGCGATAAGCATTATTCAGAAACATGCAGAAAATCATCCACTTACGCTAGATTTGCGTACACAGGAACAGATTGAGAGTGGTGTTTCTGCTACACCTGTTATCTGTGCGAATCTTTCTGAATATTCTGTTGATTTGAGAGTTACAGTTCATACAAAGGATATTGCGGATGGTGTAGCATTGTCTTCAGATTTAAGATTAAGTGTGAAAGAAGAATTCGAAAAAGAAGGGATTTCAATTCCGTTTCCTACAATGCAGATTAATCAGTGAACTTCATGAAAATGAAGTTCACTTTTAATTTCTGAAAATATTTTCATAACTGTTTTTGAAAATTTATCAAAAACACAAAAATTGTGGTTGTCAATACTTGAAATGATAGATGATAGCGTTTACAATGAATTTACTAGAGGTGAGGACATGAAAACTTTCGTTGGTAAAACTCAGGCAAAATATGGTGTAGTCATCCAAGGGGTTTTTGGTGTTTTTACTGAGGCTTTTTAGATGGATTTGTACGTCCATCTTTTTTTGACAAAATAGATTGATCTATTAAAGGAGGAGATACATATGGATCAAATCAACAAACAGTTATGGGATGCTTCAGCATCAGGCGATTTCGCCAAAGTATGTGCAGCACATGCGCAGGGTGCATCTGTTGATGCAGCTAGCGGTGACGGACGCAGTGCATTGATGAGAAGTTCAAAGCGCGGTTATGAAAATATCGTTCGTTTCCTGCTTGATAATGGCGCAAATGTAAGAGCACGTGACAACAATAATAAGACTGCTCTGATGGGAGCAGCAAAGAAGGGGCATCTGAATATCTGCAGAATGCTGGTTCATGCAGGTGCTGATGTAAACAGCCATGACAACAATGGCAGAACTGCTTTGATGCGTGCTGCTTTCTTGGGACAGACTGCTGTCGTTGAATACCTGGTTGCTAAGGGTGCAAATGTAAATGCTCGTGACCATAAGGGAAGAACTGCATTGACTGAATCTGTATTGGCTCTGAAAATGGATATTATTGAATTCCTGATTGAAAATGGTGCAAATGTAAACCTTCAGGATGCAAATGGTACTACTCCACTGATGAGAGCTGCATACGGTGGTGTAACTGAACTGGTTCAGTATCTGCTGGATCATGGCGCAGACAAGGAAATCCTTGACTTTGATGGTAACAAAGCTGTACATTATGTACGCTCTGAAAACCTGGGTGAATTGAAAGGCATCCTCAAATAGGTAAAAGAATGAGAGACTATTTGGCTAATGAAGTAAGAAATATCGTTTTGCTGGGACACAGCGGATGTGGTAAGACTGACGTTGTAGAAGCAATGCTTTATTTCACAAAGGCAACTGATCGTTTTGGCAAGACTGAAGATGGAAACAGTGTATCTGACTATGATCCTGAAGAAATCCGTCGCGGACAGTCTATTTATACAAGTGTTGTTCCAGTAGAATGGAAAGACTGCAAGATTAATTTCATCGATACTCCAGGTTATCTGGATTATGAAGGTGAAATGAGAGCTGGTTTGACAGTAGCTGATAATGCATTGATTGTTGTAGGTGCTAAAGAAGGCGTTGAATCAGGAACTGAAAAGGCTTGGAAAGCAGTGACTAAGCGTCAGCTGCCTACAATCTTCTTCATTAATAAGATTGATGAAGATAATGCATCTTTCGCAGAAACTTATGCACAGATTCGTGACAAGTTTGGTAAGAGCGTTATTGCATTTGAAGCTCCAATTATGGAAAATGGCAAGGTTGTTGGTTCTGTTAATATCCTGAGAAAGAAAGCTTGGTATTACAATGACCGTTCTACTCCAAAAGAAGTTCCAGCTGATATGACTGAGCTGGTAAATGAATACTATGAACAGATTATTGAAGCTATCGCTATGGGCGATGATGAACTGATGGAAAAATACTTTGAAGGTGAAGAATTCGATGAACATGATCTGGCTCGCGGTCTGCGTCTGGGTGTTCGTTCTGGTGAAATCCGTCCAGTTTACTGTGGTGCTGCACGTGCTTGCACAGGTATTGAACGTTTACTGGATTTGATTACTGAATACTTCCCTAGCTATGCTGAAAAGGGTACTGTTGAAGCTCTTGATTCAAATGGTAAGCCAGTTGTTCTTCAGACAAATGAAGACGAAAGCTTCTCTGCACAGGTTTACAAGACTATCGTTGACCCATTTGTAGGTAAGATTTCATTCTTGAAAGTTATGACTGGTGTGTTGTCTGCAGATGCACAGGTTTACAACGTTCAGAAAGATGAAGTTGAACGTCTGCAGCAGATTTATATCATGAAGGGTAAAGTACAGGTTGCTGTTGGTAAGCTGTTTACTGGTGATATCGGTGCTGTTGTTAAGCTGCAGTACACTGAAACAAACGATACTCTGGCTACAAAAGCTCGTCCTGTTCGCTATCCAGATATTGATACACCTAAGCCAATGCTTGGTGTTGCAATCTGGCCTAAGACTAAAGCCGATGAAGATAAACTGAGCTTTGGCCTGAATAAGATTCTGGAAGAAGACTTGTCGTTGAATCTTGTGAAGAATGCAGAAACTAAGGAAACAGTTCTGTATGGTCTGGGTGATCAGCAGCTGGATGTTGTACTGAATCGTTTAAAGACAAAGTACAAAGTAGAAGTTACTACAACTGAACCTACAGTACAGTATCGTGAAACAATTCGTGGTACAGTACAGGCTGAAGGTAAGCATAAGAAACAGACTGGTGGTGCAGGTCAGTATGGACATGTAAAAGTTCGTTTTGAACCTTGCGATTCAGAAGAAATGATTTTTGATGAAGAAGTATTTGGTGGAGCAGTTCCTCGTCAGTACTTCCCAGCAGTTGAAGCTGGTCTGCGTGAATGCATGAACAGTGGTGTTCTGGCTGGTTATAAGGTTGTTGGTGTTAAGGCAGTTCTGTATGATGGTTCTTATCATGAAGTAGACTCTAAGGAAATTGCGTTTAAGGCGGCTGCTCGTCTGGCTTATCGTGAAGGTATGCCTAAGGCTAAACCAATCCTTCTGGAACCTATCGGTAAGGTAACTGTAAGCATTCCAGATGAATACACTGGTACTATCATGGGTGACTTCAATAAGCGTCGTGGTATGATCATGGGTATGGATTTGGTTGATGGCGTTCAGACAATTGAAGCAGAAGTTCCAATGTCTGAAATGCAGAAATATGCAACTGAACTGCGTTCTATGACTCAGGGTCGTGGTGAATACGAAATCGTATTTGACCGTTATGAGCCAGCTCCTCAGCAGGTTGCAGATAAAGTAATTCGTGACGCTTCAAGAAAGCAGAAAGAAGACTAATAAACAGTGAGACAGACCGTCAATGACGGTCTGTTTTTCTTATTGAAGCCATTTAACAAATAAGCTAAAATACTAGTATTGATTTGAGGTAGTTATGAAAAAGTTTTTTGTGAAAGATAAGGATTTTTATTTGCTTGTGCTTTCGATTGCGCTTCCTGTTGCACTTCAGCAGGTAATTAATCTGGGAGTTAATCTGGCAGACCAGATTATGATTGGAAGCTTTGGGGAAACGCAGATTTCTGCATGTTCATTGGCAAATCAGTTTTATTTTATCTACAATGTGCTTTGTTTAGGAATCAGCGGAGGTGCTTGTGTTCTTACGGCACAGTATTGGGGTGCTGGTAATAAACGTCGTGTGAAAGAAACGACAACGCTTGCGTTATGGTTGGCGGTTGGTCTGTCGATTGTGTTCTCTGTTTTTTCTTTGTTGTGGCCTAAGACGATTATGTCGTTTTACACAAAAGAAATGGCTGTGATGATAGAAGGAGCGAAGTATCTTCGTATCATGGCTTTTGTATATCTCATTCATGGTACTGCATTAATTACTGTTGCGATTTTAAGAACTGTTGGTGTGATTAAACTTGGACTATTGATTTCATGTGTTTCTTTCTTTGTAAATCTTTTTTTCAATTATGTTTTTATCTTTGGAGAATTTGGTTTTCCTCGATTAGAGATTGCAGGGGCAGCAGTAGGGACACTGATTGCGCGTGCTGTTGAGTTTCTGATTACTTTTGGATACTTATTGATTGTAGAAAAAGATTTAAGATATCGCTTCAAGGACTTGTTTATTCGTGTTGATGGGGTACTGTTTAAAGAGTATTTGAAAATTGGATCGCCTGTGATTGTATCTGATGGATTATTGACGTTTGGAAACAATGCATTGGCGATGATCATGGGGCATATGGGTCCTAGTATGGTTTCTGCTTATGCCATCTGCAATGTTACTGTACAGATTAGTACTGTTTTTATTAATGGGATTTCTTCTGCAAGTTCAGTAATTACTGGTAATACCATAGGAAAAGGAGAAACTCAAAAAGCGTTGGATCAGGGATATACTTTCTTTGCGCTGAGTGTTTTGGTGGGTATTTTAGGAGCGGTTATTATTTGGCTGATTAACCCAATCATCATTAGCTTTTATAACATAACACCAGAAACTGTGGATACAACTAATCAGTTAATGGCTGCAGTAGAACTGATTGTTATTTTTCAGTGTATTCAAGGTGTCATGACAAAAGGGGTACTTCGTGGAGGCGGAGATACTAAGTTTCTCATGATGGCAGATATTCTGTTTTTGTGGGTGGCTTCAATTCCTTTGGGATTTTTAACTGGTCTAGTCTGGAAGATGTCTCCATTTATTGTCTATATTTGTCTTCGTATTGACTTTGTGATTAAGTCATTATGGTGCATACATAGACTGAGTTCAGGGAAATGGATTAAGACTGCTTCACTGATTAAAGAAACAAAGCAAGCATAACCATGAGGAATCATGGTTTTCTTTTAGAAATTCTTGTGAAATTACTAATTTTTGACTATTGAATGATAAAAAGACATGTTACAATAAAATAAAATTGAGAGGTAACAAATATGGGTAAAGATTCTCGCTTACTGCAGCCAATTCAGGTTGGCAACTTAACATTCAAAAACCGTATCATGTTTCCGCCACAGACAACTGGCTATGAAGAACGTGACGGTTCTATCGGACCAAGAAGTTTTGCGTTTTATGAAAGAATTGCGAAAGGTGGAGCGTCTTATGTAGTAATTGGGGATGTTGCGCCTGTTATGACTGCTTCTCCTACACCTAAGCTGTGTGATGATCGTCAGATTCCTACATTTAAGAAACTGGCTGATGCAATGCATGCTTATGACTGTAAAGTGGCACTTCAGATTTTCCATCCTGAGTATGATGTACCAGGTGTTGGAAGAATGATTATGATTTCAAGAAAAGCAATGATGGAAGCTCAGCAGGCAAAAGAAGCAGGAGATATGGCGACTTTTGGTGCGAAGATGGCTGAAGCAAAGAAGACAAGTGATGAAGCTTATGCAAAATTGCATCATGATATGAAGCACTTTGTTTCTGAAGCAACAATTGAACAGCTGACTCAGATTAAAAATGCAATTGCACAGTCTGCAAGACGAGCAATGGAGGCTGGCATTGATGCGATTGAAATTCATGGTGACCGTTTGTTAGGATCTTTATGTTCAACAATTTTGAATCATCGTACTGATGAATATGGTGGATCTTTAGAGAACAGATGCCGTTATGCACTTGAAGTAGTGAAGGCAATCAAAGAAGCTGCACCAACACTGATGATTGAATATAAGCTTCCATTTATTACAAAGAATGATGATGGCACAGATCGTGGTAAAGGAGGCTTGCATGAAGAAGATGGAATCAAGTTTGCGAAGATGCTGGAAGAAGCTGGCGTAGATATGATTCAGGTTGCTCAGGCAAATCATACAGGAAACATGGCAGATACTATCCCTCCTATGGGAACACGTGCTTACAACTGGATGCTTCCAATCACAAAGAGAGTGAAAGAAGTTGTTTCTATTCCAGTGGCAGTTGTAGGTAAAGTAGTGAGTGTTGCCAATGGGGAAGAAATTCTGGCAAATGGTGATGCAGATATTATCTGTTATGGACGTTCATTATTATGTGATCCAGACATTCCAGTAAAGGTTGAAAAAGATGAACCAATCCGTGAATGTCTCAACTGCAACAAGGGCTGTGTAGATGCAATTCAGGGACGTCGTTATATTTCTTGTGTACTGAATGCTGAAAACGGTGATGAAGCTACTATCTTTATTAAACCTGCAGAAGAAAAGAAGAATGTTGTGATTGTTGGTGCAGGTATTGCGGGTCTTGAAGCTGCAAGAGTTGCAGCACTGCGTGGACACAAAGTCGATGTTTATGAAAAAGAAGGACGTGTGGGTGGACAGATTCACATTGCGGCAGTTCCTCCTAGAAAAGATGAAATTCTGCGTTCTGTTGAATATTATGAAAAACTGCTTCCTTCATTTGACAATGTCACAGTTCATTTGAATACTGAAGCAACAAAAGATGTGATGAATGCTGCAGATGCAGTGATCGTTGCAGTAGGTGCACATGATTTTGCATTGAAAGTTCCTACAGCTGATGGTGCAAATGTCGTATCTAGCTGGGATGTACTCAATGGAAAAGCTGAAGTATCCGGCAAGGTTGCTGTGATTGGCGGTGGTTTAGTTGGTACTGAAACTGCAGATTATCTAGCTGAAAAGGGTTGTGAAGTAACAATTATTGAAATGGCAGATAAGATTGCAAGTGGTGAATCAAGCACTGTTTTGCCTACATTGATGGCTAATTTTGCGAAGTATGGTGTAAAACAGCTGGTCAACACAAAAGTCAGTGCAATTGAATATGGCAAGGTTGTTGCAATGAATACTGCAGATAATTCAGAAGTGACTGTAGAATGTGATGCAGTTGTTATGGCAGTAGGTTCAGTAAAGAATGTACTGGATGTAGAAGGTGTTAGTGTACCAGTTGTCTATGCAGGTGACTGCTCATCTGAAAGAACTGCTGATATTGCTTATGCAATCAGAAGCGGTTATAAGGCAGCTAACGAAATTTAACAGAAGAATAGACCACATTGTTTTCAGTGTGGTCTTCTTTCAAGGAGAATAAGATGACTAGATATGAACATTTATTTGCTCCGATTCAAGTCGGAAAAAGAACAGTAAAAAATCGAGTCTGGATGCCGCCAATTTCTACCAATTTAGCGAATAAGGGATATGTAACGGATGAACTTGTTCAGCATTATGGTATGCGTGCAAAAGGTGGAGTGGGCTTAATTGTTTCTGAAGTTGTAACGGTTGAACCAACATATATTTATCTTCCAGGAGATATGCATATTTTTGATGATTCTTTTATTGAAGGATGGAAGAAAGTCTTTGATGAAGTTCATAAATATGATACTGTATTGCTTCCTCAGCTGTTTCATCCAGCATACATGGCTTTTCCTATTCCTGGTACACCGCAATTGGTTGCACCGAGTCATGTAGGACCATATTATGCGAAAAGTGCACCTCGTCCAATTACTAAAGAAGAAATCAAAGTACTGATTGAACAGTTTGCAGATGCAGCTGAACGTGTGAAAAAGGCTGGTGGAGATGGTGTTGAAATTCATGCAGCACATGCCCATGGCATGCTGGGAGGCTTCTTGTCACCACTTTACAACAAGCGTACAGATGAATATGGCGGAGATATCAATGGAAGATTAAGATTGACACTAGAAGTAATTGATGCTGTGCGTCAGCGTTGTGGAGATGATTTCATTATTGATGTGCGTATTTCTGGTGATGAGTATACAGATGGCGGATTAAATCTGAATGACATGACGTATGTGGCAAAACAGCTGGAAAAAGCAGGTGTGGATATGCTTCATGTTTCTGGTGGTATGACAATTAAACGTGGAAGTTCTATTCCTGCTGCAGGTACTACATTAGGAACTCATGCGCATCTTTCAGAACATATCAAAAAGTTTGTCAAGATTCCTGTGGCAACTGTAGGACGTGTGACGGAAGCCTGGGCTGCTGACGAACTGATCGCTAATGGCAAAGCTGATGCATGTATGATGGGACGTGCTAATCTTTGTGAACCAGAATTTGCTAATAAGGCAAAAGAAGGAAGAGATATTGAAATTCGTCCTTGTATTGGCTGTCTAAGATGCTTAAATGGCATTATGTTTGGTAAACGTGTAGCATGTACAATCAATCCATCCTTTGAACTGGTCAATGAAGATACACTGACTTCTTCAGATATTAAAAAGAATGTACTTGTAATTGGCTCTGGTCCTGCAGGTATGGAAGCTGCTTATGTAGCTCACAAACGTGGACACCATGTTGTACTCTGTGAAAAAGAAGCGGAGCTTGGCGGTGCACTGAACACTGCAGCAGTTCCAATTGGTAAACAGGATTTAACACGTGTGGTTCAGTACATGAGGCATCGATTAAGTGATGTAGATGTACGATTGAATACAGAAGTTACAAAGGCAATGCTTGTAAATGAATTCAAGGATTATGAAGTGATTTGTGCATGTGGTGCTAAACCAAATGTGATTTCAGCATTAACAGGCTTTAAACAGACGATGACTGCAGATGATATCCTTTCTGGTAAAGCATTCCCTGGACGTAAGATTGTGATTGTTGGAGGAGGCAGTGTAGGCTGTGAAACAGCTGATTATCTGGCACCTCTAGTCAATGACCGTTTCCCTAGAAATCGTGATATTACAGTTTTAGAAATGGCTCCAGAAATCATGATGGCAGAAAGCGGAGCTGGAAGAAGTCATCTTGTGCTTCGTATGATGGAAAAGGGTATCAAGATTGAATGCAGCGCGAAAGTAACTTCAGTGACGGAAACTGAAATTCATTATGAACAAAATGGAATTGAACATGTCATTTCAGATGCTGATACTCTTGTATTTGCAGCAGGCTATCACACTGATCCAACGGTGGCAAATATGCTGAAAGAAGCAGGGGTTGTATATCATCTGATTGGTGATGCCAACAAACCTGCCAACATTAAAGAAGCGATTACTCAGGCTTGGAATCTGACAAAAGATCTCTAATTCAGGAAGCACAAAAGTGCTTCCTTTTCTCTTTACATGTCATTATAAACATGGTAAACTATCGACAATTTAGAATTTGGAGGTAACCTATGAAAAAAGCGGCATTCTTTGATATTGATGGAACTTTGTATCGTGAAGGACTGATTACAGAAGTCTTTAAAAAATTCATTACTTATGAACTTGTGGATGAAAATAAATGGCATGATGAAGTGAAGCCATCTTTTATGAAATATGACAGACGTCAGGGTGAATATGATGACTATTTGAATAAAATGGTTGAAATTTATAAGAAGACACTGGTTGGACTATCAAATGAACATATTCTGCATATTGCCAATACAGTGATTAAACAAAAGGGAGAAAGAGTCTATACATTTACTCGTGATCAGATTGTAAATCATAAACAAAATGGTACACTGGTCATTGCGGTGAGTGGTTCTCCATATGAACTGGTTGAAGCTATGGCAAAGAAACATCAGTTTGATGACTGGAGAGGAACTAAATATCTAACAGATGATGATGGAAAATACACAGGTGATTTAATTCCAATGTGGGATCACAGAAGCAAAAAGAAAGCACTTCTTGAACTTGCAGAGCAGTATGACATTGATTTGTCTGAAAGCTATGCATATGGTGATACAACGGGAGATTTCACCATGTTTGAACTTGTAGGTCATCCATATGCAATCAATCCAACACGTGAACTGATTGAAAAAATCAAATCCAGTGAAGAAGTATCTAAGAAAATTACGATTATTGTAGAGCGTAAAAACATGATTTATAAACTGAACTTAAATCAGATTCAATAAAACAAGTACGATGTACTTGTTTTTCTTATAATTGACAAATAGATGTGTGAATTTTAGAATGAATTTATACAAGAAGGTGACAACATGGGGACAATCATTAATTCACTGGCAATTATTCTGGGCGGTTTAGCAGGATTGTGTTTTGGGAAATTTCTGAAAGAAAACGTACAGGAGACTTTAACCAGTGCCTGTGGTATCAGTGTGTTGTTTCTTGGTATTTCAGGAGCTATGGAAGGCATGCTGAAAATCGAAGATTCATCGCTGATTTCTCAAAATGGGATGATGGTTGTGATTTCTCTGGCACTTGGTGCACTGATTGGCAGCTTCTTGGATATTGAACAGAAATTTGAGGATTTTGGAGCCTGGCTGAAGATAAAAACAGGAAATGCAAAAGATAAGCGATTTATTGATGGTTTTGTGAATGCATCCTTGACGGTTTGTATTGGTGCAATGGCAATTGTTGGGGCCATTGAAGATGGTTTGACAGGTGACAGTTCAATTTTAGTAACTAAAGCGATTCTGGACTTTATCATTATTATGGTGATGAGTGCTTCTTTAGGAAAAGGAACTATTTTCTCTGCACTGCCAGTTTTGCTGTTTCAAGGCAGCATTGCACTGCTTGCAAAAATCATTGAGCCTGTCATGACAGAAGAAGCGTTATTTTATCTTTCATTGGTTGGTAATATTTTGATTTTCTGTGTTGGACTGAATCTTGTCTGGGGTAAGAAAGTGAAGGTGGCAAATCTGCTTCCTGCAGTCATTCTTGCAATCTTGTTAAGTGGATGCAGTGCAGAAAAAATCCATTCAAATCAGCAGGTTGTTATTGACGATACTAAAATTGAATTTCCTGTTTCTGTGACTGACTTTTGTGAAACCTTTGATATCGACTTATCAGATGAAACAAAACAGACAATTGTAAAAAGTAAATTGGTCCTTCCTTATGAGTGTGGTTCATTTGGTATTATTGTCTATAATGACACACCAGACCCTATGATGTTCAGTGATGCAGCTGTTACAGGAATAGTTCAAAGTCTGTATCATATTCATCAAGGTGCTGAAGCGATTGTTTTTCCAGAAAACTTAAAGGTTGGAGACAAGATTACATATGAAGAGCTCCTCAGTATTTTGACAAAAAACGGAGATATCTGTGAAGATGCTCGTGTTATTCAAGATAAAGAGACAGGGATTGAAGCAGTTGTTGCAGGAAAACGATCCATTCATTTGGCATTAGATTGGCAATATCAGATTGAAGAAGCAGTTTTCCCCGTAGAAGTACTATTAGATGATGGAGTTATCACTGAAATTAGAATGATTTTTTTGAATACTGAATAAAGAAAAAGACAGATTTGCGAAATTGCAAATCTGTATTTATTTCATTTCTGGTGCACCTGACAGGAGTCGAACCTGCGACCTATCGAATCGGAATCGAGCACTCTATCCAGCTGAGCTACAGGTGCATAAAACAGTTTTATTTTACGTAGATTTGATGATAACGTCAAGATGATTGTTTCGGTTGATTATACAGGATGAAATGATAACCTATCACAAGAAAACAGAAGAGTATTGAAATTAGATAGAATAAACTGGGACCTGATAATCGTCTGATGTTTTTCTTTTGAATCAATGTTATAATAAATAAGTTAGGTTGAGGTGACTTATGGATTCAAGTAAACAGATGACAAGTGGGAATCCTGCAAAACTGATTTTGTTTTTTGCGATACCACTTATGATTGGCAATATCTTTCAGCAGCTGTATACGATGGTAGATACAATGATTGTAGGGCAGGTACTGGGTGTAAGTGCTCTGGCTGCATTAGGGTCTATAGACTGGCTGATTTGGCTTGTACAGGGGATTATTACAGGGATGACTCAAGGGTTCTCAATTCTTGTTTCTCAGGATTATGGGGCTGAAAAATGGGAGCATTTAAGAAAAACCTGTGGAAGAAGCATTTTGTTGACAGTGATTATCACTGTTCTTGTTTTTGTGTTTTTTCAGCTGGGACTTCAGCCTATTTTATTCATTCTTAATACACCTTCTGATATTATTCATATGTCCATGGAATATGCACGTGTTATTTTCCTTGGGTTGTTTTCAGTGTCTGCGTATAATCTAGGGGCTTCATTTCTGCGTGCGATGGGAGATTCTAAATCACCTTTGTATGCGATGATTATTGCATGTATTATCAATATTGGTTTGGATATTGTGTTTGTTGCATATTTTCATTGGGGCATTTCAGGGGCTGCTTATGCGACTATTATTGCCCAGACTTTTTCTGCAGTTTACTGCTTTATTGTATTAAAGAAAATGAGTATCATGGCTTTATCTAAGACGGATTTCGATCATGAAGATGCACCGGATCGACGTTTATTAAAGCTGGGGATTCCTAATGCTGCACAAAATGTCATTATTGCGGTGGGTGGTTTGTGCGTTCAATATGTGATTAATGGATTTGGTTCTTTGTATGTGGCAGGATTTACCGCAACCAATAAGATGTATGGACTTCTTGAATTAGCTGCATTAGCGTTTGGCTTTGCGATGACAACCTATGTGGGTCAAAACCTTGGTGCAAAGAAAACACAGCGTATTAAAGATGGAGTTCGCAGTGGTACTTGGATGGCTCTTTTCACTTCTGGTGTAATTACTGTTGCTATGTTTGTGTTTGGACGTCAGATTTTATCTTTGTTTATTTCAGGGGATCCTTTTGAAACAGTACAGGTTTTGAAGATAGCTTATGATTATTTGCGTGTCATGGCAAGCTTTTTGTGGGTGTTGTATTTATTGTATGTGTTCCGTTCAACTTTGCAGGGACTTGGAGATACTTTTGTGCCTATGGTCAGCGGTATGGTAGAACTTGCGTGTCGTGTTGTATTGATTTTTGTTTTACCTAAGTTTTTTGGTTTGGAAAGCATTTATTTTGTAGAAATATTTGCGTGGTCCGGTGCTGCAGTACTGCTGATTGTTTTTTGTTTAAAGTCGTTGAAACAGCTTCCTGTAGAAGTGAATGAATAATAGAAAAGAGGAAGAATCATGTTGAATAGATTTTGGAAAGTACTGGCTCTGAATAAGAAGGAGAATGAAATTGAACTGGATGGGAAACACATTGTTGTTTCAAAACGAGAAAAACGTCTAGCACGCATTGCACAGACTGTGATGGAGTTCATTCCATTGTTTGCGATGTTTTTAGTCCTCAATCAGCCGCAGATGTTTCAGTTCGAAAATGTAGGCACAATCATGGGATTTCTTGTCGTTACTGTTATTGTGGTGAGTATCTTTGTCTTAGGCTGTCTGCTTGGATATTTGATTTGGCGAATTGGTATGTATAAATATCTGTAAAGAAGCTCCTTTAAAAAAGAGAGCTTTTCTTTTAGAAGCGATATAAAATAGGGGAAAGATGAGATAATCTGTATGATTTGTCATCATTGGACATTTTTTCATTTACTAGGAATGTTCTATCAGAACTGTAGTAGGATAGTAGTTAATAATATCTAAATTCGCATAATGATGGATACAGATTTCACAAAGAAAGACAAGTCTTAACTTGAATAATTTTATTGTGTATAATATGTTCGTATCAAGAAGAAGTATTTAGTAGTTGAAGCAGTTTGTAGTAAAACTGAATGAATTCAATCAGCTAAATGCTTCTTCT
>JAFULN010000012.1 GCA_017473335.1 Erysipelotrichaceae bacterium | reverse complement strand
GTTTATAAAACATCAGGTGTTAATCAACTTATCAACTTTTAAAAGGAACTGTGGTAGGGATCTCCATTGAACAGTCAAAGCTGTAGGTTTATAGAAACAAATCCACAGTGCAAATCAAGTATATCAAATGGCCGTAAGATATACTTGATATAAGGACGGCCTAGAAAGAAAAATCAATATATGTCGTCCTATATTGATAATACGAGGTCTTATGAAAACAGCATTTATTCATGGTCTAGTCAATCCACATAGTTCATTATGCAGTGCTTTTGTGATTGAAGAGAATCAGTTTATTTATGTAGGAAATGATGAAGATGCCATTCAAATGGCAGATCATATTATTGATTTAAAAGGCAAGTGTGTACTTCCTGGATTTAATGACTCTCACATGCATTTATTAAATCTTGGTTCTTTTTTATCTAATCTTGACTTAACGAAAGCAAGCAGTGCAGATGAAATTATTCAGATGGTGAAACAGAAAGCTGAAACTACACCAGAAAATCAATGGATTACAGGAAGAGGCTTTAATCAGGATAACTTTAAAGATGGTTCCACTTTAACTAAAAGTGCATTGGATAAAGTCTGTCCTCATCATCCTGTTATGTTGACAAGATGCTGTGGTCATCAAATCTGTGTGAATTCAAAAGCACTTGAACTGGCTAAAATCACAAAAGAAACTCAAATTGATGGAGGGTCCATCAACTATGAAACAGGAATACTGACTGAAAATGCTAATGAACTTATCAAAAGCGCAAAAGAAGAAGTCAGTATCGAAGAAATAGAAGGATTATTGATAAAAGGTGCAGAGTTCTGTAATCGTTATGGGATTACTTCTGTACAGTCTGATGACTTCATGACTCTGACTCAGCATTATGATAAAGTTTTGCAGGCTCTATTACATTTAAAGGATGATCCTAAGTTGACTGTTCGTCTTTATGAACAGTGTCAGTTTGCATCACTTTGTGTATTTGAAGAATTCTTAAACGACAAGCGTCGTCAATTCAGTTCAAATCATGTATCTTTAGGCCCTCTAAAGATTCTACAGGATGGCTCACTTGGCGCACGTACTGCTGCGCTTTCTCGTCCTTATGCAGACGATTCATCAACACAAGGAATGATTGTTGTCCCTCAGAAAGATTTAGAAGCTTATCTTACCATGGCAAAAGAACACAATATGGGGGCTGCAGTCCATGTGATTGGTGATGCTGCATGTGATTCCGTATTAAACGCTTATGAAAAGATCAATGACAAAGACAATCCTTTACGTTCAGGTCTTGTTCATGTACAAATTACTCGTGATGATCAGCTCAAAAAGATTGCTGAATTGAAACTGCACAATTACATACAATCTATATTTGTAGATTATGATGCACGCATCGTCAAAGAACGTGTTGGTGATTTAGAAGACACATCCTATGCATTTAAAACACTGATGGATACCGCAACAATCTCCAATGGCTCAGATGGGCCTGTAGAACTCCCTGATGTTTTAAAGGGAATTGAATGTGCTGTTACACGTACATCTATTACAGATTCTTCACATACACTCAACACAAAAGAAGCACTCACACTGGATGAAGCCATTCATTCTTATACAGCAGGCGGAGCCTATGCGTCTTTTGAAGAACACATCAAAGGAAAGATAGAAGCAGGCATGCTGGCAGATTTTGTGATTCTTAAAGAGAGTCCATATGATGTTAAACCAGAAGAAATTCATCAGATTCATATCTTTGAAACATGGATGAATGGACATAAAGTCTATTCTTCACAATCTAATCTTTAATCGAGGAGACATAATCTCCTCTTTTCTTTTCTGTAAAAAGGACTATAATTGAACTATGCCGGCTTAGCTCAGTTGGTAGAGCAACGCACTCGTAACGCGTAGGTCGCAGGTTCAAGTCCTGTAGCCGGCACCATAGAACTGAAAAGAGGTTATCATTGAAAACCTCTTTTTATATATTAGTTGGACAAATCCCTTGAATCATCTATTGAAGTAGTTGATAAAGTCTACTATAATTTCTTAAGAACGGGGCTGACTCTTATGAAAAACATGATGAAATTCTTTAGTATAGTATCGATTATGCTGTTTATTGCATGCGGATGGTATGTGAATGACTATTATCGCGCGGATTTAGATGCAATCATGGTATTTCAAAGTGAAATAAAAGTAGATAAACAGGTTTTCGATGACAACATCATCTATGCACCGGAACATGCAGATACTGGTTTGATTTTCTATCCTGGTGGAAAAGTAGAAACTGCTGCCTATGAACCTTTGATGGCTTTACTTGCAGAAAAGAACGTCCTTACCGTTCTAATAGAGATGCCATTTCATTTAGCTGTACTTGATATGAATGCTGCAGATGGTATTCAAGAGAAATATCCTGATATTGAACACTGGTATATTGGAGGTCATTCACTAGGCGGTGCCATGGCTTCTTCCTATCTTGGAAAGAACATAGAAGATTATGAAGGTCTTATTCTTCTAGCTTCTTATTCAACCACAGATTTTGCAGATTCTTCACTCAATGTATTATCAATATATGGAAGTGAAGACAACGTACTGAACGCAAAAAAATATCAAGAAAACATGATTCATCTTCCAAAAGATTTTACTGAAGTTATTCTTGAAGGAGGAAATCATGCACAGTTTGGAATGTATGGTCCTCAATCAGGGGATGGAATACCTTCTATTTCAAACGCTGAACAAATTCATCAAACTGCAGACGAAATCATTGAATGGATGAATCATGGACATTAGAATATAGAAAAGAAAGAAGAATGGATATGAAGAAAATATTATGGATAGTATTATGTATCTTCTCTTTAGTGTTATGTATTTTAACGTTGTATCTTTCATTTACAATTACTGGAAGCGGATTTCTTGATTTAAGTAATCTAGCACAATATGCTTGTTATGGAACTGCAGCTCTTCTCGCCTTATCTGCCATTGTCTCTTTGTATTTTGCTTCAAAACAACAATAATCTGGGTGATTCCCAGATTTTCATTTTCTTTCACATGAAATTCATTTTTCGTCTTCTTATCAATGATATAATGAATACCAAAAAAAGGAAGTACCATTATGAATACACAAAAGAAAGTTGGACTTGTTCTGGAAGGTGGATCGATGCGCGGTATGTTTACGACGGGTGTTGTTGATACCTTCATGGATGAGAACATTCACATTGATGGAATTATTGGGGTCTCAGCAGGAGCACTGTTTGGGCCTAACTATTATTCAAAACAGCGAGGCAGAGCCCTGCGCTACAGCAAGCGTTTCTGCAAAGACAGAAGAAATATGAGCTTCTGGAATTTCTTATTCACTGGAAATCTTGTTTCTAAGCAGTTTGCCTATTATGACATCACTTTAAAATATGATTTGTTTGACAATGAAACCTTCATGAAAAACAATACGGGCTATTATGCAACTGCAACAAATGTAGAAACAGGAAAAGCAGAATATCTGGAAATTAAAGATATTATTAAAGAAATGGAAACTCTGCGAGCTACTGCTGCAATTCCATTTGTATGCCAAATTGTTGAAGTCAATGGCAAGAAATACTTAGATGGAGGTGTCGGTGACAGTATACCTGTTTTGCAGGCAAAAAAGATGGGCTATGATAAAATCATCGTTGTCCTGACTCGTCCCATCGAATATAGAAAAAAACCGTTATCTTCTTTCATGATGAAACTTTGTCAGATTAGATATCATAAATATCCTGAATTTATCAAAGCAATGGAACAAAGGTATCAAGACTACAATGACACAGTAGAAATGATTCAAAATATGGAAAAGAATGGAGAAATCTTTGTGGTACGTCCTTCTGAACCCATCACACTCAAAACAATTGAGCGTAATCCAGACAATCTTCAAAAAGTTTATGATTTAGGCATCAAAGATTGTAAAAAGGTCATTCACCAGCTTAAAGAATACATAAATTCATAAATGTTACATTCAGTTGCGGAAATGGTTCATGTGCGTGGTTGTGGAAATCAGTTATTTTTCCTACAATGGAATCAGTAAATCAGGAGGAAAATGCCATGAAGTTTGAAGAGAAACTAGTTATGTTGAGAAAAAAGAAAGGTCTATCTCAGGAACAGCTAGCCAATGAACTGGAAATCTCGCGTCAGGCTATTTCAAGATGGGAACTAGGTTCCACTTTGCCTGATGCACCTAATCTTTTAAAGTTAAGCAGTTTATTTGGTGTATCCATTGATTATCTTCTACATGATGAATATGAAAGTGATGATGATCTTCCAAAACTAAAAGAGACACATCAAAGCATCAAACAAAAGAATGAAAAAGACGCCAAAACACATCTGATTGCAGGTATACTATGGACCTTTGCATCTATCTGTTATATGCTGAGTGCACTTATCAATCCAAATGTACATCCATTGATTTATATCAACATTCTATTAGGCATTGTACTGGCATGCAGACACATGGCTTTGTATCGCAAACTAAAAGATAATCGTTAAAACAAATCACATTATTGATTAGCTGAATCAGTCGAAAGACTGATTTTCTTTTTGTGCTTTTATTTCAGAGTTTTCTTTGATACACTTATCTTTGTGTTAAGAGGTTAAAACATGAAGAAATTCTTTAAAAACTACAACAAAGAAATGATACTGCTGATTTGGTCTTTAGCGTGGCCTACCATGCTGGAACAACCCATGCAGACAGCAGTTCAATATATTGATACTGCTATGGTTGGAACACTGGGAACACAGGCAACCGCTGCAGTCGGCGCAACCTCTACAGTCAACTGGCTTGTTAGCTCAACAGTCATGGCTCTAGGCATTGGTTTTCTGGCATATATTGCCAAAGCTTTTGGAGCACAAGACAAAGAAGCCGCAAAAAAAGCATCTGCCCAGGCACTCTTATGTGTTTTAGTGATGGGAACTTGTTTAACTGTTATTACTACTGGATTAAGTCCTTATGTCCCTGTATGGATGCAGGTCGACCCAGATATTCAGTCTATATCCGCGCTTTATTTCTTTATTTTATATGCTCCTATGCTGCCACGAACTGCCAGTATGATATTTGGCACGGTACTTAGAGCTGCCGGAGATACAAAAACACCGATGAAACTAGGTGTTCTAATGAACCTTCTCAATGTTGTCTTAAACTTTCTGTTCATTTACCCAACTCGAGAAGTCACTTTGTTCAACATGACCTTTACTGTCTTTGGAACAGGATGGGGAGTCGCTGGTGCAGCGATTGCCAGTGCAACCGCATTTACTGTCGGTGGCATACTCATTACAATTTCAGTCTATCGACATCCACTTGTTACATTTAAAGGCTATTCCTTAAAGCCAGACATGACCATTCTTCGTCCTTGCCTGAAAGTAGCGTTCCCTAATATGCTGCAGCGTTTTGGAACATCACTGGGTTATGTTGTGTTTGCCGCAATGATCAATTCGATTGGTGAAGTCGCAACTGCTGCACATACTATTGCCAACACGGTTGAATCTGCCTTCTACATTCCAGGATATGGCATGCAAAGCGCTGCTGCAACACTGGCAGGCAACGCTTATGGCGCAAAAGACAACGAAAAAATGAACAGTCTTGCGCAAATGTTTATTCCTATTGAAATTGCACTTATGACACTTTCTGGAGCTGCCCTATTTGTCCTGGCACCTTCTTTGATGTCTATCTTCTCTACAAGTCAGGATGTCATTCATCTTGGAAGTACTGTTTTGCGCATGGTTGCAGTATCTGAACCATTCTATGG
Organism: Erysipelotrichaceae bacterium; assembly: GCA_017473335.1. Lineage (GTDB taxonomy): Bacteria > Bacillota_I > Bacilli_A > Erysipelotrichales > Erysipelotrichaceae > RGIG1896. The sequence goes on along the minus strand of JAFULN010000012.1, from coordinate 30,190 downwards.
ATACTCCATTATTATTGAAGGATTCATGCAGGGTGTTGGTAAAACCAAAGAACCTTTCTTTTATAATATTGTAGGCATGTGGCTTATTCGCATCGTCTGCACTTATATCTGCATCACATTCTTTCATATGGGGCTCATTTCTGCATGGGCATGCATGATTGCCCATAATCTATTCCTGTTTGTCATGTTTGTTTATTGTCATATCACAGGAAAATGGAATCCACTACATACAAGGTCATCATAAAGATGACCTTTTCATTATATAGAAAGAATCAGAGAAACCTCTGATTCTTCATTTATATTTCCAAGGAAATATTACTTAAATATGTTAAACAGCCCTTTAAAGAAATGACCATTTGCCATCATAATCAATCCCTCTGCCATATTATCTGACATTATATTCCCTACATTGATGACCATAGCACGAATTGGGCAATCCAGTGCACTTGTGATCATCATACGATAAGTTGGATTTGTCATGTCTTTCTTCCATCCAAATTGTTTAGAAATAAACAATTCTACAATCTTTACAAAGAATTTCATTATACCGGAATGTTCTTTCATTTCTAACACTGTATTATCCCATGTGAACTCTCCCTGTACTGCTTCCTTCTCTACAGGTACAGGATGTCCCATCAGTTGTTCCCATTCATTTCTTGAAGGAGATCCTTCCAATGTTTCATACCAGGTACCTTTTAAAGAATCATAAGATACAGATTCAATTCCATCTACCTGAAGTGGCTTTGTACAGTGAATCTGTTGTGATGAAGATCCTATCTGTATTTCATAATTGCCTTGTATGACTTTCCATCCTTTATCCCAGACTTCAAAACAATCTTGATTCAGTTCAAATTCTACTGATTTAGATTCTTTAGGCTCTAACTCAATCTTTTTAAAACGCTTTAATTCTTTCACTGGACGCAGTCCATGATGGGATGAAACATACAACTGTACAACTTCTGATCCTTTCATGGAACCTGTGTTAGTAATCTGAACTTTAACTTTATTTCCCTCTATCTGCATATCATCATAGGCAAAGGATGTATAAGAAAGACCATAGCCAAATGGAAAACGAACTGCAGTTTGAGCCTTATCATAATAACGGTATCCAACATAAATTCCTTCACGATACTCTGTGTTTTTCTGACCAAATGTGTCTTTACAGATGACATCCTGGTAACTCATTGGCCAAGTTTCAGTAAGTTTGCCAGATGGATTATTCTTGCCTTTCAATAACGATACAATTGCCTCTGCACCTGCTTGACCAGGAAGAGCCATATACAATACAGATTTAACAGATTCAATCCACGGTACCTCCATGGCACTTCCACCCAGTAGTAACACCACAGTATTTGGATTCACCTTTGTGACAGTTTCTATCATTTGATTGTGACCTTCTGGCATACACATATGATCACGGTCAAAGCCTTCTGATTCGTACAATTCCGGAAGTCCTGCAACAACGATGGCAATTTGATGATTCTTTGCAAGATTCTCTGCTTCTTTCAGCGATGTTTCTGTCACATTGCCTTCTTTATCGCAGCAAGATACATACGGAACATCCCATACCTCTGTCAACTGTTTTAAATGAGTAGGATTGATATGTGAACTTCCTGTTCCCTGATAGCGCAGATCTTGTGCCATATATCCAATCAAACAAACATCTTCATTCTGTAATGGAAGTAAATGGTCTGTATTTTTTAATAACACAGCACCTTCTTCTGCAATGTGTCTTGAAAGATTATGGTGTTCATCAAAATCTGTATTCACTTCTTTGTGAATCTGACACTTATCAATCAGCTTTAATAGTCTTTCTACACTTCGATCAATCTCTTTTTCATTCAGCTGTCCTGACTGTACTGCCTTTAACAGAGCTTTTTCCATATATCGATTCGCTCCTGGCATATTCAAATCACAGCCTGCCTGAAAGGCCTTAATACGATCATTCATTGCCCCCCAGTCAGTCACAACCAGACCATCAAAACCCCACTGAGTTCTTAAGATATCACTCAGTAATTCTTTATGATCTGAACCATGAATCCCATTGACCTTGTTGTAACAGCACATCACAGTACCTGGATGAGCTTCTTTGACTGCGATTTCAAATGGCTTTAAGTAAATTTCATGCATTGTACGCTCATCCACAAGACTGTTTCCATTTTGACGTTTCGTTTCCTGATTGTTGAGCGCAAAGTGCTTTAATGATGCCAAAACCCCAGTTGATTGAAGGCCTTGGATCCACGCTGAAGCCATCTTGCCGGATACATAAGGATCTTCTGAAAAATATTCAAAGTTACGACCACACAATGGATTACGTTTAATGTTGCATCCAGGACCTAATACAATAGATACCCCTGCATGTATCGCTTCTTCTGCAATAGCTTTCCCCTCTTTTGAAATCAGTTCAGGATTCCATGTTTGTGCAGCAGTCAGAGCAGTTGGAAAACAGGTTGCAGGAAGTGAATTGTTGATTCCCAGCATATCTGCTTTTCCTACCTGACAGCGCAGTCCATGAGGACCATCCGACATCATGATAGAAGGTACACCTAAATCAGAGAGTTCTTTTGTTCTCCAGCAGTCTTCCCCTGTACAGAAACGAATTTTCTCTTCAAGTGTCATCTTTGAAATGATTTCTTGTATATTCATGATGCTTCTCCTATTTTTCAAACTCAACCATGCGATACATTTTTCTTGCAATATTTCCGGCATAGAGATTTCTAAATATTGTTTTTTCCATACCAGAAAGCTGATTTATTAAATCATCTGGTGTCATCAGCACTTCACCACAATAGGATATTGATGTTTCTTTCAATAATTCTTTTGGATTATCTAGTCCGTACACCTGTGTTACTCCAACATCATTGATTGGATTTTTATACTTAGAAGCTTTGGCTGCTATCACTGTATAATAATCCATCAAAAGCGCAATCTCCTCAAAGTGTTCATCTAACTTTTTCAACAATTTCTTTAATTCATCTGGACTTAGATACATACTGATACCTTCCATGATAATCACTGCAGATTTCTTTGAAGTTGAATTGAGCCACTGTGAATCACGTATATCTGATGCAATCATGTGATAACGCTCTGTTGGTGAATAATAACGTTTTCTTTCTTCAATCACTGAAGGAAAATCTACATCAAACCATTCATTGTGACAGACAACACGTGCACAACGACTATCCATACCACATCCTAGATGCAGCACAACGGCATCTTTTTTCTTTTCCAACTGATTGCTTAGCCATCTGTCAAACACTCTAGAGCGCATCCCCATAGAGTAAGCTAGCCACTTGGAAGATGATTTCCCTTTCAAATGAAACCCTTCTTTTGACCAAATTTCTTCTGCCTTAGAATCATGAAGAATGATTCCTTTTTTACTTACATAAGCTTTACCATAAAGTGGTATATATAAAGTTTTATTTATGTTGTTCATAATGACACTACCTTATTCTAATTACTATTATTATACATCGTACTTCCTAACAAGTTAAGAAAACTGCGTTCAATGAACGCAGTCATTTTAGATATTCAAGAAATCTTTACGATAATCTACTTTAAAGAATTCAGCCAGTTCTTTTAACTGAGGATCTTCAATTGTATTTACTCTTGGAAGATGTGCTGTCAACATATAAATCTGTGCAGCTTTTTCCACAGTTTCAATCAGACCAAATGTTTCATCCAAGTCTTTGCCAGCACCATAGATGCCATGCATTCCCCAGACAACCAGACGGTACTGTTCCATCTTTTTTGCAGTTGCATCACCAATTTCATTAGTACCACACAACATCCAAGGAAGCACACCCACACCATCAGGGAATACGACAATGCATTCTGTACACATCTGCCAGAGTGTACGTGTCAGTTCACGTTCATCTAAAACGTGAACATAATTCATTGCCAGTGTATATGTAGGGTGTGAATGCATCACAACATGATGATTTGGATCCACTTTTAAACGTGCCATATGACTTTTCAGATGTGCAGGAAGCTCAGAAGTAAAACGTCCTCCATCTTTGTAACCCCACATCAGTTCTGCATGTTGTCCATCTTCAGAAATACGAATTAATCCTAAATTCGTTTCTGGGTCTGCCTTTACATTTTTAAAATACTTTCCTGTTCCTGTTACTAAAAAGTATTTACCTGACAAATCTTTTGCATCAAATCCCAGTGGAATTAAACGCAGTACATTCTGTTTATCCAGATATTCTTCTACTTCCTTCTCATCTAGAAGCAGTGAAATATTACCGCCATTTCTTTCATCCCATCCTAAACGATACATGTTTGCACATGTATCCATCATCTGATTTAAAAATGGAGCACTCATCATGTCTTTCATTATCTGTTCACCAGCACTTTCTTTTCATAGTCCAGAATTGCCTTTGTAGGATTAATTTCAACTTCTTCCCTTTTTAAGTATTCTTCCCATACTTCTCCAACTGGCATCATCTTGAGTTCTTCCTGCATCAGCATCAATTCTGTCAAACGATTTTCATTTTGAAGTTTCTTCATTTCTGCATGTGGAGTTAAAAGTGCAGTTAAGATTGCTTTCTTCACATTCCTTACACCCGTAACCCATGCAGAAATACGATTAATAGATGCATCAAAATAATCTGTTGCGATAAAGACTCGATCCAGTGCATCATGTGCAATGATTTCCTTCATGATTTCCTTTGTCTCATCGTCATATAACACAACATGGTCAGAATCCCAGCGTACACCTCGAGTCACATGCAAGGCAACCTTTTCATTGAAGCACAATAATGCAGACATTTTATCTGATACTACTTCTGTTGGATGATAATGCCCATTGTCCATCAATGGTGTAATACCATTTTTTGTAGAATAACTCAAACAGAACTCTGCAGAACCTACTGTATAGGATTCAAGACCAATTCCAAACACCTTAGACTCCAAAGTTACATAAACTTTTGTCTTATCATAAGGCATCGATAAGATTTCATCCAGTGATTCTTTAAAACGCATTCTTGGTCCCAAACGATCTGCAGGGATATCTTTGTATCCATCTGGAATCCAGATATTCATGACACAAACTTCACCTGTTTCATTCGCAAAGTATTCTGAGATTTTAATACACTGTTTCACATGATCAATCCAGAATTTTCTAACTGTCTCATCAGGTGAAGACAATGTCAGATTATCTTTGACCATAGCATGCGAAAACAATGTAGGATTAAAATCAATGCCCAATCCTCTTTCCTTTGCGAAATCGACCCACTTCTTAAAATGTTTTGGTTCAATCTTGTCTCTATCTACAAATTCATCTTCAAAAATTGCATAGCTAGCATGAAGATTCAGTTTCTTCTTGCCTGGAATTAAGCTAAAAGCCTTGTCAATATCCTGCATCAGCTGTTGTGGCGTAGATGCCTTGCCTGGATAGTTGCCAGTTGCCTGAATACCTCCAGACAATGCTTCTTTTGAGTCAAACCCCTGTACATCATCCCCTTGCCAGCAATGGACAGAAACATTGACTTCTTTCATTTTATTTAATGCTTCTTCTGTGTTGATTCCTAGTGCTTCATATCTTTGTTTTGCCTCAGTATAACTCATGATTTAATCTCCTTTATATTAAAACTAGCACGAATGACATCACGTGCATCCTGTAAATCTTTTAATTCTTCTTTTTGGATCATCTGTACAATCAGATTTCCAATTGCAGTTCCTTCTATTGGACCTGCGTATACATTAAGTCCTGCAGCCTTGGAAGTACGTTCATTCAGATACATGTCCTGACATCCACCCCCCACAATATTGATACTGGTAAAGGTTTTCCCCGTCAGCATTTGCAGGTGATGAATCGCATCTTTGTAACACAGTGCCAAACTCGTATATACACACTGCATCAGTTCACCTATTTGATGTGGTACAGGCTGATGTGTACGTTCGCATTCATCCTGAATCGCTTTAATCATGCTTTCTGGCGCCAGAAAACAATCTTTGTTGACATCCACGACAGATGGAAAATCTTCATGTTTTCTGGCTTCTTCAATCAGTTCTGGAAAGCTCCATTTCTTTGAAGATTCTGTACGATGCTGCTTATTTTGAATATAGTCAATTCCATTCAGCTCTCTTCGAATCGACTGAATCATCCATAATCCCATGATATTTTTCAGATAACGATATCTGTACCAGGCACCGCCCTCATTAGTAAAGTTCTGTGTCATGCTTTCCATCGTTGTGATTGCTTCCTGATTCTCTACTCCCAGCAAGCTCCATGTACCACTGGAAATATACACTGCATTGTCATCTTTAGCAGGAATAGCCAGAAATGCAGAACCTGTATCGTGTGTTGCCGGAAGCATCACCTCGGCATTAAACCCTACTTCTTTTTGGATTTCTTCTGTAAAGTTTCCTAACAAATGTCCTGGCATTGCCAATTCTCCAAATATCTCTCGCGGAATTCCTAATTTCTTCAGAATATCATCATCCCACGTTTTCGTGTGAGCATTCACTAAATTCGTTGAGGTTGCATTGGTGTATTCATTTTGTTTAATTCCTGTCAGTTTATAATTGAAATATTCTGGAATCATCAGAAATGATTTTGCCTGCTCTAATTGTTCAGGATATTCCTGTTTTAAGGCCATTAGCTGATAAATCGTATTAAATGGCTGATACTGAATCCCTGTCTTTTGATAAAGTTCTTCTGCACTGATGATTTCATTCACTTTTTGTTTCATGCCTGTTGTACGACTATCTCGGTAAGCCACAACATCACCAATCACTTGATCATTCTCATCCAAAAGCACATAATCGACAGCCCACGTATCAATTCCAATTGTTTCAGGAATAATTCCTTTTCTTTTGCACATCTTAAGTCCATCTACAATTCCCTGCCATAAATTGGCCATATCCCAGCAGTCATGTCCATTTTGATGAACCTGCAGATTCTCAAAACGATAGATTTCTTCAAGGATCAGCTTTCTATTTTCAAGATAGCCTAAAATATGTCTTCCTGAAGATGCACCTATATCAATCGCAAGAAAAGTTCGCATACAAAAGACCTCCTTTTCTACTGTCTTTAGTCTATCATGACATACAGTGTAATTGGAGGTCCTGATTTATCTGAAAAAGTTACCTGATTTGCATTTGCGTGCTACGATAGTGCTTTGGTGACATTTGAAACATCTCTTTAAAAATACGATGAAAGTATCCCATGTTTTCATAACCCACAGCCCCGGCAATCTCATCTACGTTGCGATCTGTTGTCTTTAAAAGAAAGGCAGCCTGAGCTAAGCGTTTTTCCTGGACCAGCTGTGTATAGGTCTTTCCTGTTTTTCTTTTGATTTCACGTGAAAGCCAGTATAAATCATAATGTAAAAGACTTGCAATTTCACTCAATGAACCTGTTGCATAATGAGATTCAATGTAAGAAAGCACTTCGATTAACACAGCCTGATCTTGATTTTGGGCACAGAGGGTATCCATATGTCCTACCAGTTCTAGAAATAAAAGTGTCATAGTCATTTGACTGACTTTACGCTTATTGGGTGTATCATTCATTAATGTATATAACAGATTTTCAATTAAATTCTGAACCGGAACAAGTTCTGATACCTTAAAATGCAGATATCCTGGACCAGAAGTCCTAGCACACAGACAATCCACAAGGAATTTTCTTAATGGAGTTTCTTCTTCTCCCATAGCATCTAAGATTTTCGAAAAAAACTCTGGAAGAACGATGAAATTTACAGCTACATCATTTTCTTCTGCTTTTTTGATTTCATGAGTCACACTTTGACTTAGAAACAATAACTCACCCTTTTTTAGTGGAATCTCTATTCCACTGACAATGTGTGTTGTCTTTCCTTCACACATATACACTACTTCAACATAATCATGTGTATGTTCAGGAAAATGTATAAAACGTGTATGTGTTCTCAATGTAATCATTTTTCCTGCTGCCAGCAGCTTTTCAGCATTGATGCGATTTTCCTGTGATTCCATATACAAAGTACGATCAATCGTATCCCTGCCCATTAAAATAGACTGTTCCTCCGCAGTAATCTTTCGAAGAGAGTTCATCAGCTGTTCATTCATTACATCACCAAAAAGAACCTTTCTTGCAATGAATATATCATGTTTTACATCCTGCAACAATATATTTACTGATTTAAAAAGAAACAATAGCTGCCTTTAGTCAACCTATGTGTCTGTCCATCAATCACGATTTCAGCATCTACCGGAACAGTAATGTCATAGCGCCACATGTTTTCTTGTTTTCTCCATGATGATTCAATCAGCCCATAACGTGTTTTTAGATGTACACTAAGCCAGTCTAAACGCTGATCAACAATTGGCGCAATACGAACACGCTGATACCCTGGGGCATCTTCTAACACCTGAATACCTGCAGCTTTCGTGTAAATCCAGTCACACACTGAGCCATATGCATAATGATTGAAAGAATTCATATCAGCACTCCAGAATGTACCATCTTCATGGATTCCATCCCAATGTTCCCAAACTGTTGTTGCACCCTTGGTAATTGGGTACAGCCATGAAGGATAATCCTGTTTCAGAAGCAGTGTATAAGCTAAATCTGCATATCCATAATCAGAGAGCACATGCAGTAAATATGGCGTACCCACAAATCCTGTTTCCAGCTGTACACCAGCCTCAATGACCTTATCTTTCAGCTGAGCTGCAGCCTTATGTGGATCTTTGGCAAGATGAAAATGGGCTGCCAATACACATTCAGTCTGAGTTCTATATTCAAAATAGGTATCTTGAAATGTCTTTACGATATTGTGATACAGTCTTTTTAACTCACAGACATCTCTGTTCAGTACACGACCTGCCTTGATGGTTAATTCCACAGACCTTGCGTAAAAGGCTGAGGCAATGAAATCTTCACGGCTTAAACCTTTATAGCTGCCTGATGGTGCATCTAATCCCAGCCAGTCCCCATAGTGTTCTCCACCTGTCCACAGATATGGGGTTGTTGTATGTGTTGTAATGTAATGGATCCACTTGCACATGCTTTCATACTGCTTCTGTAAGATATCTGGATTTCCATAAGCAAGATACACTTCCCATGGACAAATTACTGCTGCATCACCCCAAGCTGTACTTGCGTTTGGATTTTGCAGTACATCTGGTACAACATGAGGCACATAACCATCTTCATGTTGCTGAGCCTTTAAATCCTGAAGCCATTTTCCAAAAAATTTCTCTACATCATAGTTCAGACACGCTGTCTTCACAAATACCTGTGCATCTCCAGTCCACCCTAATCGCTCATCACGCTGTGGGCAATCTGTAGGAACATCGACAAAATTTCCTTTTTGACCCCACAAGACATTTTGAAACAACTGATTGAGCATCACATTTGAACTGCTGATTCTTCCTGTTTGTCTCATATTTGAATACAACGCAATCGCTTTAAAACATTCTTTATTGATCGTCATTTGTGATGGAAATGCATTCACTCTGACATAGCGAAATCCATAGAATGTCAGTTTAGGCTTATAGGTCTGTGTTCCTGATGTACAGATATAATGATACTGTGCTTTGGCTGAACGATAATTGTCAGTATAGAAATTTCCTTCTTTGTCCAGTACTTCCGCAAACGATAAATCCACAATATCTCCAGCCTGTGCATTCACACGCACTTCTACAATTCCTGTAAGATTCTGTCCAAAATCAATCACTGTTTCCTGTTTGGGCGTCATAAAGATTCTGCAAGGGACAAGAGTCTCCATTTCACGGATTTCTTCCCCTTCTGTTTCAATCAGTGTATGTGTAGGTCCATCAAATACGACGGCTTTCTGATAATAAGCAGGCTTGATTCTAGCATCTACGATTTCACCATCATAAATCTCAGAAAAACGCACCTGTGATTCACTCACATCCCAGCTCTCATCTGTCTCTATGCATTCAAAAGTCCCATCTTCATATTCAATCATCAGCTGCGCTGTACATCCGGCAGGATTTTCCATCAGTTTTCTTTGACCATGTCTTACCCAGTCTGCCAAAGGATTGCGATACCATCCCTTGCCTACCAATATGGTAAGCTGATTGTCCTTCTTCAACAGTTCTGTGACATCATATCGCTGTACCTGCAAACGATATTCATAGGCAGTCCATCCTGGTGCCAGTACAAATTCACCAATACGCTGACCATTTAATTCAGCTTCATATACTCCTAGTGCAGTTACACTCAACTGTGCAGCTTTTACGTTTTGACTCAGTTGAAAACACTTCGAAAAGACCGGTACTACATCTTTATTTTCAAACGTACTGCAGATCCACTTTGCATCCCACATCATAAACACCTCTTCTTATGATTTTACTTTATCAAAATCCCTATGAAATCAAAAGATATTCTTTGTCTTTCTCAATGATTTCCAGCTCATGTTATTTGCTGAATCTTAACCGCTGATATATTATATTGATAATAGGGGGCCATATGAAGAAAAAAAACAGTATATTAAACAATATCATTCGTACAGCACTCATTCTTATCCTTACATTTTTGTTAAGTTTAGCTCTTCAATATGTACATATTGAGGAACATATTACTACCCTGTTTGTGTTTTCAGTATTTCTAGTTTCACTGATGACAGATGGCTACTGGTATGGAATTGCTTCTGCAGTTATCGGAACTCTGATGGTAAACTATGCCTTCACATTCCCATATTTTGCGCTCAACTTCACAATTCCTGCCAATTTATTATCTGCAGTCATTATGATTACACTAGCTCTTATGACAAGTGCACTCACAACTGAAAACAAGCGCCAGCAATCTATCAAAGCAGAAAGTGAAAAAGAACGCATGCGAGCCAATCTTCTTCGTGCTGTCTCTCATGATTTAAGAACCCCACTTACTTCTATTTATGGTTCAAGCTCTGTACTGTTAGAAAGCGGCAATACAATGACACAGACCCAAAAAGAAGAAATGCTGAAAGGTATTTGTGAAGATTCACAGTGGCTGGTACAGATGGTAGAAAATCTTTTATCTATTACTCGTATTGATGAAGGGAAAGTAAAAATCATCAAGACACCCATGGTCGTTGAAGAATTGATTGACTCAGTCATGGTAAAATTCTCTAAGCGCTACCCTGAATTTGATGTAGAATTGACACTTCCAGAAGAAATAATCATTGTACCTATGGATGCACTTCTGATTGAACAAGTTCTGTTCAATTTACTAGAAAATGCCATGATTCATGCACAAGAAATGACGCAGTTATCTCTATCTGTACACAGCACTAAACATGAAGTCATCTTTGAAGTTGCAGACAATGGATGCGGAATAGAAGAAGAACGAATGAAAGCTTTGTTTACAGGTACTTTTGAACCTGAAGAAGGCAAGGCAGATACGCAAAAACATAACACTGGCATTGGCTTATCTGTCTGTGCAACCATTATTAAGGCACATGATGGAAAAATCCATGCAGAAAATCTGAAAGATGGCGGCGCGTTGTTTCGCTTTACATTAGCGAAAGAGGAGGAACAAGATGGGCAGCAGAAATAAAATCTTAGTGATTGAAGATGAAGAAAACATTTCAAGGATGGTAAGTGCCCTTCTTGAATCCAATGGATATCAGGTCTTTCAGGCCAAGAAATGCAGTGAAGCTCTGATGATGAGTGCATCATATGTACCTGATTTAATTGTATTAGATTTGGGACTTCCAGATGCAGATGGTCTGCACTTTTTAAAAGAACTTCGTAAAGATACAGTGACACCTGTCATTATTTTATCCGCAAGAAGTACAGAAAAAGATAAAGTTGATGCCTTGGATGCTGGGGCAAATGACTATATTACTAAACCTTTTGGTGCTGCAGAATTTTTAGCACGTGTTCGTTCAGCCCTCAGAAGTGTAAGAGGTCATCTTCCTGGAAGAAAATTCGAATTGAATGGTTTAAGCATTGACTATGACAGTCGATGTGTATTTGTCCGTAATGTACAAGTACATTTAACTCAAACTGAATACAACATCGTTGTCTTTTTAGCACAGAACACTGGAAAAGTGCTTACTTATACACAAATTATCAAAGAAGTATGGGGATATCCAGATGAAGGAAGTATCAAGAAGCTTCAGGTGAATATGGCAAATATTCGCAGAAAATTCGGAGAAAAGCCTGGAAAAAGCAGTTATATTGTGAATGAACTAGGTGTTGGATATCGAATGAATGGCTAACAAGAGGCCATTCTTTTTTCTAACAAAAGCTTAACCAAATCTTAACTGAAGATGTATCGTGCTGAATGTTAAACTATATTTGTGACGATATTGCATAATGAAAGGAAATAAATTATGACAACTGAACATTTATTATCACTATTAGGAGGACTCGCGCTGTTCTTATATGGTATGAACATGATGAGTGTTGGTCTGGAAGATGCAGCCGGAGATAAGATGAAAGACATCTTGGAAAAGCTCACAAGCAATCGATTTTTAGGAGTCCTTGTCGGGGCATTGATCACTGCAGTCATCCAAAGTTCTTCTGCTACTACGGTTATGGTAGTAGGCTTCGTAAACTCTGGACTGATGACTCTGCAGCAAGCTGTATGGATCATCATGGGGGCCAACATCGGTACAACAATTACTGGTCAATTGGTAGCATTGAATGTGTCTGAAATGGCACCTCTGTTAGCCATCATTGGTGTTGTTTTAATAACATTTATTAAAAATAAGAAAGCCAACAGTATTGGTGAAATCCTGGCAGGTCTTGGCGTGCTGTTTATTGGTATGGGCATGATGTCTGATGCAATGCATCCGATGCGTGAAGAACCTGCATTCATTCAATTCATGACGACAATTTCAAATCCATTTATCGCTGTCTTGTTTGGGGCTGGATTTACCGCATTGATTCAGAGTTCATCTGCATCAGTCGGTATCCTGCAGACTCTGGCAAAAAGTGGTCTAATTGGACTGAGTTCATCTATTTATATTATCTTTGGTCAGAACATTGGTACATGTATCACAGCTGTTTTAGCTGCACTGAGTGCTAAACGTGCCGCAAAGCGTACAACAATCATTCACCTGTCCTTTAACTTAATTGGTACACTCATCTTTATGATTGCCATTCAGTTTATTCCATTTGTAGACTGGATGGTCGCAATCACTGATAATCCAGCCGCACAGATTGCAAATACTCATACATTGTTCAACATTACTACTTCATGTCTTCTGATTCCATTTGGTACATATCTGGCAAAACTGGCAGAAACAATTCTTCCTGTTTTACCTGAAGAAAATGAAAATGAAATTTCTCTTATCTTTGTGGATGACCAGAACTTCGCAAATACTGCCATTGCTATGTCAAACCTGCGTAAAGAAGCAAACGCAATGCTTCTGATGACAGAAGATAACCTGATTCAATCCATTGGAAGAATCACTGGTGAAAATATTAAGTTCGAAGACATTGACCATCGTGAAGATACAATCAACGGTATAAACCACAAGGTTGCTGAATACATGTCAAAAGTATCACTGCTGCAGATGAATCAGCATGAAAGTGATGTATGTAACGCTCTGTACAAGAGTTTCGCAGACATTGAACGTGTTGGTGACCATGCCTTCAATATCGCTGAATACTCACAGAAACTGGGCAAAAGCTCTTTAGATAAAGTAATGAGTGCACAGGTTCATGAACTGAAAGATTTGATTATTGAAACAATCAATATTCTGATTCATGGTGATATGAATTCTGATTCTGATTCAAAACGCATTGAAGATATCGAACAGAAAATTGATGATCTAACTGCAGAATACCGTCAGTTCCACATTGAACGTCTTGTCAATAAAGAAGTCGATGCAAAAGACTGTATCACTTTCTCTCAGATGATGACCGACATTGAACGTATCTCTGACCACTTGCTGAACATCATGGAAGAATATCGCAGTGTACATATCTCATTAACTCAGGTAGCTGCAGAAGCTTCTACAAACAATTAAATTCCTAAAAAGTGATGGACTAAATATCCATCACTTTTTTTCTTTTCGAATCAAAATTGTCTGTGATTCTGCAGGTCCTTCAATGCGTTGTCCATAACGATCATAACGTGAACCATGACATGGACAATCCCAGCTTTTCTCTGCAGCATTCCACGTTAATTGACATTTTAGATGTGGGCATCGTGATGATACAAAATAATAGGTATCATCTTCATCGTGATAACACCCTAAACTAATCCCATCCCACTCAATTATTGCACCATCACCTTTTGGAATATCCTGCATTTTCAACTCTGGAAGCGTTAAAAACTCTTTCATTAAACCTGAGGCTGCTTGAAAAGAGAACTTTAATTCACGAAGCGGCGTATTCATGATAGAACGCAGTGAATCAAAAGGTTCAGCATCTGTGTTTTGTATACCACAGATTTGATCATGCAGAATCATTGCGGACACCATTGAATAAATCATCCCCCATTTATTAAATCCAGTAGAAACATACCAATTTTGTTTACTGCCACTAAACTTGCCTATGTAAGGAAGTCCATCTAGTGTCATACAATCCTGTGCTGAATCAATCTCTTCAATTGTACATTGTGGAAAACGTTCCTTTGCCTTTCTCTTCATTTGTTCAAGCACATCTTCCTCACCTTTTCCAACAGGATGAGAAAAGCCACTGTACAGCGCCATATTTCCTGCAAAACGCAAACTTTCTACAGGTTCATCTGCACGATACAGCATTGTATCCACTTTAGGCACATTAGATAAAGTCAGCACATAAGAACGCATTTGTGTCATTTTCATAAAATAAGTTCCAGGAAAGTTAATAAACGGATAATGATCACAAAACACAATATGTTTTGCCTTTACCTTCCCCTTGGCTGTATAGACACAATGATCCTCCACCTGTACAACACGACTATGTTCATAGATTTCTAAACCTCTAGAAATATGTTCCAGCCACAATCCTGGATGAAACTGAGCCTGATGTTCAAGTGTTAATACGGAAGCTTCTCCCAGTAAAGTACTTTGTTGTTTTTGTACACTGCACTGAAAATTCAGACGTTGCAGCGCAAATGCTTCTTTTTCTATTTTATCTGTCTGTTGACTTAATAATAGAAAAGGCAAACGCTGAAAGTCACAGTTGATTTGATGCTGATAAACAAGCTCTGCATATTTCTTTAATGCTTTACGCAGATATCGCGCTGTTTTCATTGCCTTTTCCATGCCTACACGTTCAATCAAATCATGATAGAAAAAACCTGGAAGACAAGTAATCTTAGCTGTACTTCGTATGGTTTGGGCATGTCCCATCGTTTCAGCATCTAAAATGATGACTTTCTTACCAGACAAATGCAGTAAAAATGCTAAGTTCATTCCTGCAATCCCTGCACCAATAATACACACTTCTGTTTCTTTTGTCCCTTCTAAGGATGGACGATTCTCTTTTGTGATTGTAAAGTAACTCATATGATTCCTCCATTGTTAGGATGAACCAGAATATAGAAAAAACACTTTCAATTGAAAGTGTTTTTAATTCTTTTGTTCCATTAAATGACTAAATGTTTCCCTGTCTTTTGAAAACAGCTGTTCAAGTTCCTTTGAATATCCTCTAACAATCTTAGGATTTGCACTCACCATATATTCCATCGTCTCTTTGACACGCTGTTCACTTCGCATTGGAATTGTCCAGAACTTCCCTGATCTTGTCCCAATCACTAAAGAGTGACTCTTTCCAGCAGGAATAAAGAAATAGACACGATGTTGTGTAACATGCTGATAAACCCATAGGATATTTTCAGACAGTTCAAACTTTGTCTGTGTCTTTGTCACATGAGAACACCATTGAGAATCCATCTTGATACCATTGACATCTGGCGTATTTTCCATCCAGTTATCCAGTTCAGCCTCTTTTTCCGGATGCTTTGTCAGATACTCAACAATTTCTTTATGATGACGCATTGTCAGTGCTGCATGAACAGACCATACTGCCCAGACAAGGCAAGCACCTCCTAAAAGCGCAATCACACTTGCTGTAACCACATCCATGCCATCATCGCGCATTGCATGTGTATCAATCACCAGCGGAAGATACCCCTGTGCTTCTGCTTCTGTCCCATATAATCCAATATAATCATAATAATAGTTCAATTCATCTGATTCAATCGGACAGACAACACCCTGAATATGATACGGCTCTGGAAGTTCATCCGTTTCATAATCCAGCCACGCAAAGCTGTCTTCTGTAAATTTCATCATCTTCTCATAGTCTGCAGGATAAATACGAACCGCAAGATAATATTCTTCTTCCACTGGTACAAGATAATCTAAAAACTGACTCACTTCTCCAGCATCTGTTGTACTTAACATTTCCGCAAAATAATCAAATGAAAGCCACAAATCATAGGATACATATTCCCCTTCAATGGATGAAGGGTCTAGCTTCTCTAAAGGTTCAGGCCCTTCCACAAGTTTAAAGATTCCACTGTACAGAATCAAACCAATCCCCAATACCAGCTTTAAAATCAATGCTGGTATAGATGACGTTAATTCTTTCTTCTTTAATTTTTCAAGAAACATCATTTTTCCCCCTTGCATGTAAAAATATGGTAAAACAAAATACTATCTCAGTCAAATGAAATGCATAAGCTTTCGCTTATGCATAAATTACCAAATCAGCTGCGATACTATCAGCATTGCAGGCATTGTGACAAGACACAAAATTGTAGACAAACAAATAATCTGTGATCCATAGTTGGTATCTTTATTAAACATTTGGGCAAAGATAGGTGCTAATACCGCTACCGGTGCAGAAGATGATATCAACAAGACTGTACGAACATCATGAAAGGATGCAGGTACAAACTTAAAAATCAATATCACAATCACAGGTGAAAGAATCAATCGATAAATACATGCCTGATATGCCTTCAGATTCATAAACATACTCAGTAAATTGGTCTTTGCCATATATGCCCCTAGAATAATCATCGCCAGCGGTGTTGTCATGGAACCAAGTGTACTTACTGCCTCCATCACTGGTGTAAATGGCTTCACTGGCAATAGGAAAATCACAAAACCAATAATCATTCCCCAAATACATGGATTATAGAGAATCTTTTTAGGCGTCACAGTAGATTTGTCTCCTGACATCAGCACAACTCCATATGTCCACGCAAACACATAAAACAATGAAATATACGGAGCCAGATAAAAGACTGCCTCTACTCCAAGAAGTCCTGTTACTAACGGAATTCCAAGAAATCCAGCATTAGAAAAGACAAGTGTAAACTTTTCTGTCTCTTTGTGCTTTGGATACATAATCTTCGCTAATAAGATATTCATAAAGTAAATCAAACAGCTCAGTCCAAACGACAATAACAGCGCAGTTAGCTTTTCAGTACTAAATGTCTGATTGAATGAGCCAACAATCATACAAGGTGTTGTGATCATTAATAGAATATTTGATAATCTTGATGTTGTATCATCATTCACTATCTCTTTTTTATACAGGATATATCCTGCACTCATCATAATAAACATCTTTACAATCTGATAAAACAATGTCAAAGCGGATTCCATACATTACCCCCTGCTTAACCGCGATTATCATAGCACATATTTTTATAAGAAGCACGATTTATTAAGTTGAATAAGGATATCATATAAAATTATTACGTTTGATACTTGTAAAAAACATGTACCTAGGCTTATAAACTGGTACATGTTTTTTAGCGTTTTCTTTTATTCAGAATCATCAAACAGATTAACAATATCACCGGAAACACTGCAGCAGATAATAATCCTATTTTAAGATTTCCTTTTGCAGCATTTGAAATACTGCCAACTACTGTAGGGCTTACAGTCGCTCCTAAATCACCAGCAAGTGCTAAAAATGCAAACATCGCTGTCCCGCCATTTGGACAGTTCTGTGAAGAAATACTGATAGAACCCGGCCACATAATACCAACAGACAACCCGCAAAGAGCACAGCCTGCTAGAGCAAAAATTGGCCGCGAAGACAAGGATGCAATCAAATAACATCCTACGCACATCGCACTGCATATCAGCATAACCTTGCCTAAATCCAGTTTTTCACTGAATTTCCCATATAGGACACGAGATATTCCCATAAACATTGCAAACATGCATGGACCTGTAAGGTCTCCCACAGTTTTTGATACCCCTAGTGCCGATTCAGTAAATGCAGATGCCCACTGCGCCATGGCAGCTTCGGATGCACCAGAACAAATCATAAGAACAATCATCATCCAGAATACGGGTGTTTTCAACAAGTTTCTAACACCCATTTGACGACCATCCTGAGTCAATCTCTCAATAGGACAACTTATAAAATTGAATGTGTTCACTAGTGGTATCAGTGCCCAAATCATTGTAAGTTTCTTCCAGCTGCTTACACCAAACAATGTGAAAAATGCTGTAGAACCCAGAATAACTGCCATTGCTCCCCAGCAGTAAAAAGAATGCAAAAGACTCATGACGCCATCCTTGTTTTCAAAAGGACACGCCTCAACAATTGGACTTACCAGAACTTCAATAAGACCACTTCCTATGGCATAA
Organism: Erysipelotrichaceae bacterium; assembly: GCA_017473335.1. Classification (GTDB taxonomy): domain Bacteria; phylum Bacillota_I; class Bacilli_A; order Erysipelotrichales; family Erysipelotrichaceae; genus RGIG1896. The sequence goes on along the minus strand of JAFULN010000012.1, from coordinate 11,690 downwards.
AGCACTACTGAAATGATAATACCCGCAAATGGTTCTGAAAGTAAATCTGGTAAAAACGCCATAAGCATAAGACCAGCAGCTGATAATACCTGAGATACTGCAACACAGATACGATAACCTATTTTATCGGCAAATTTTGTAGCAGCAATATCCACAAACAACTGTGTTAGATAGAACACCATTGGAATCATCGCTATCTTTTCCAGTGTAATACCGTAAGTATTTCTAAACGTTATAAACAGAAGCGGAACATAATTGGCAGATATAGCTTGTGTCACAAAACCTAGATAACAGGCTGTAAGTGTTTTTTTATAATTCTTTTGTCTTGTCATCACAATCATTCTAAAATGCACCTATTAACATTCTTTACTGTATAATTTATAGCTTATATTTTAGGATAACCATCCTTTTTCTTTCATACAGGATACAACTCTTTGCATCCCCTTTTCTAAAGTAGCTCTAGGACATGCACAGTTGATGCGCTGATAACCATCAGAATCTTTAAATCCTCGACCATCCTGCAATTCCACATGACCTTCAAACTTTAAGATTTCCGCAAAATTATCAGGAACATCATATCCACTAAAATCAACCCATGCCAAATAAGTTGACTCAGGGACATCATATTTGCACAATGGCAAATGCTCATTCAAAAATCCCTTCAGCCAAACCATATTCTCATAGATGTAATTTAGACATTCTTTTAACCAGACATCTCCATGATTGTATGCTGCAGTCAGTGCCTCAAAACCAAAAATATTAATGCTGGATAATCCTGAAGCCTTTGCTCGCTTCGCAAACTCTGTACACATTTCACGATGAGGAATCAATGCATAAGAGATTTTCATGCCTGCCAGATTAAATGTCTTTGTTGGGGCTCCTAACAAGATAATATGATGATTGTATTTTTGATCAACACCCAGCATTGAAACATGTCTTAATGGCTGGAATACTAAGTCAGCATGAATTTCGTCTGAAATTACTGTAATACCATAACGATCAGTAATTTCCAGTAATTCTCTTAATTCTTCTTTTGTCCATGATTTTCCTACTGGATTATGAGGATTACAGAAAATCAGCACTTTGATACTTGAATCATGCTTCAGCTGTTCTTCCATCTTTACTAAATCTATACGAACTTCTGGCTTTAAAATCAAAGGACAATAGATTACTTCTCTGGATAAAGACGCTGGTGTATTAAAAAAAGGAGGATACACAGGAGTCATGACCATGACCTTTTCATCAGGTTTTACCAGCATTTCTATTGCAGTATACATAGCATAAACAACACCCGTCGTTAAAACGATATCTTCTTTTTTTACATCAATTTCATGATGGCGCTTTTCCCAGTCAATAATTGCCTGCAGACAATCTTCAGTTGGATCTGTATATCCAAAAATACCATGTTCAGCACGACGAATCATCGCCTTGCTGACTTCTGGCGGACAATTAAAATCCATATCAGCTACCCATAACGCAGTCACATCTTTCAAATTATATCGAGATTCATAACGATCCCATTTGGTACAGCTTGTTCCTATACGGCTATTTGCTTCATCAAAGTTATACATATTCTCTCTCCCTATCTAAACAACCTTATTATATCAGAAAAAGAAAAGGCAGGTACCTGCCCAATGGAGTCAATTTAAGAAATGTTCTTATGTTGACTCTTTTTTAATATATAGAAAATAAAAAAAGAGCGTACAAAAACACTCGAAATCATTTTAACTATCAAAAAAATGAGGATTCTGTGCTATACTTTGATTATCCTTAACTACCTACGGTGATTAACCCGCCTTTGTAGTTTTTGACTTTGGGGTTGTTTCTTCCATCGAGTCTGAAGCGGTAGAAGAATTTTGATTTGATAAATCTGTCCCATCTCTGATAATGCCTGTCGGGTCGGACAGGTATTATTTTTTTCTTAGTTGCAATGATGATTCCAGAAATCACAGCCTTCAATTTAGACAACTTGGATTCTGTCACAATTACCCCTGGTAGATTATCATTCATTAGGTGATACAAATTTGCTTGATTGACTCGAAATCCATTTTTATGTTTCTCAGTTATTTTATTTTTAAGTTCATAGTCGATTTCTTTTCTAAATAGACCCATAATATCTATCTGCTAAAAAAATGACAGATTTGTCTTTCAATGTATCCTTGATTCTATATAAATGCTGAATAGCTAAAGGCATTCCTGAATAGTTTGCAGGACGAATGATAAAATCTAAAAATATACCATTGATCACATCATAAATTCCTGCGCCTTTAGCCATGACTTTCTTTACATCATGGATATTAGAAACATGCTGGTTCTCACAAAAACCATAATTCATGATATTTGGAAAAGAGAACGGTATTTCCAGAAATGTTCCATCTTCTGAAAGAATGATGTAATTCTTGAATGTCTTGACAAGTTTTGAAGAGTAGAATACTTCTCTAAATTTTTTGAAAAGATTCATGAAGACAACAGGATTCATTTTGGATAAATCTTGATGAATTGCTTGTTTAGATACACATTTCTTCAAACGATTTGCCTTAGAAAAGAAAGAGGATAATTCTTGATTTGTCGTTTTATGAGAACGAAACATAAGAAAACAGATCAAGTCGAAAACAGTAAAAACTCTTTTTCTCGTAAAATATCGAATATCTATTCTTGCGAGTTTACACACAGTATCAGACTTACAGTAATGACAGAAATCAGAGATGAGTTTAGCGATTTCTTTTGTCTTAACTACTTTTTTCATCGTCCCAGACCAGACGAGGCTTCTTTTTAGAGTAGGCAGCTTTTAAGAAAGGGACACTTTCTGCATCCATAAGACCAAAATTAATAAGAACACGATGTTTGATCTTCTTTCCTTCACGATAAGATTCAACTAAAGCACAGAAGTAGGTGTTATCACGACCTTTGTTGTTTTTGATGGCACGAACGAACACAAAACCACCCCTTTCCTTAACTACATTATACAATAATATGATATTAAATAAAATAACATTATTATAATACACTTAACTACAATAGTATAAAAATGAGTCCATTTTCTATTTTTCTTGCCTGAAACATAAAAAAAGCCAACTTAAGATAATTCTTAAGTTGACTCCATTGAAAAGGCAGGTACCTGCCTTTGATAATTTATGCTTCCGCAATCCATTTTCTAAACTGATATTTAATGGACTGTGTAGAGAAAAGAACAATCGCAGAAATAAGAATCGCATTCAACATATAAGTTCCTCCTTTTAATGTTAGCTATATCTAACTTTAATCATATTATACAGTCCCTTTCTTATCTAGTCAATGAAAGTGCACCAAAAGAAAACCTGTTTTGCAACAGGTTAATTGTTTGATTTCTTTTCATTGAGGAAGTTGGCTTTCAATCTTCCTCCCAACACACTTCCAAAGAATGCACAAGCCGCATAAACTATCGCATAGATAAAGGCTGTTTCATTAAAATACAAGAGTGCTGAAGGAATAAATAGAACACCGCACATGATTGGAAACAATAATTCATATCCATATTTCATACTAGGAAACAAAGCACAAATAAAGCTGCATATAGGAGCGATGATCAACAAATAGGTAATGAATCCTCCTGTATCACTAAACAAGACAGGAAAACCATAATAAACTGCTATAATACAAAGATATTTAATCATTGGATATCACTCTTTCTACGACAGTTTCTTCTAAGTGAACTGGCAGATGCTTGCCACTGGTACACTCAGAAATAACAGTCTCAATCTCCTTGGTCTCTGCATAAAACTCTAAAGAGACCATTTCACCATATTCCTTATTAACTACATCAAAGCTTTTCAGTGTATATTCCATCTTTCCTAATAAAGAATATGGAATTGTCAGTACATAGTGATGCATCTTCATAGTCTTTGTTTTTCTTGCGAAAGAAACGGCTTCAGATACAGATCGGCTATAGGCACGCACAAGTCCGCCTGCACCTAGTTTAATGCCTCCAAAATAACGTACGACAACTGCCAGTGTATCATGCAGTCCACTTCGTTTTAATGCTTCCAGCATCGGTACCCCAGCAGTTCCTGAAGGCTCTCCATCGTCATTAGAACGTGCCAGTTCATGGTTTTCACCAATCACAAATGCAGTACAATGATGAGTTGCATCTGGCATTTCCTTGCGAATCTTCTGGATTTTTTCTCGTGCTTCCGCTTCTGAAAAAACACGTGAAAGTATGCAGATAAATCGGCTCTTTTCAATTTCTATCGTATGAGTAAATTCTTCCGCAAGACGCATGTGCAAACCTCCTGATTCCTAACAAGTATACCATAAGAATGACCATCTGCCCAGAAAAGAAAAACAGTTATCACCACAGAAGAAAAGTCTGTTTTTCTAACACTGTACTAATCTATATAGTCATTTATGCAAATTGATATTTTTTCTTACATTTTATGAAATTCTTTTCAAAAAGACATTCAAAAATTCTTCACAAACAGTTTATTTTTCTGCGTGATTTCGTTTACAAACATTAAAAATGAGCGCATAATGAATTTAAGAAAGCGGTTACAATCAAGTAACCAGGAGGCGCATATGAAACGTTTATTTAAACTTTTACTTGCTGCAATCATGGTTTTGAGTATGGCTGCGTGCTCAAGCGATGAACCAACTACTGGAGGAGACGATGCTAATCAAGGTTCTGACGAACCATATGTTGTAGATACTACATCATTTGATGATTTGGTAGCTAAAGCTCAGGAAGAAGGCGGGCCAATCAGAATCTATTCTACACACTCATCTGTAGAAAAGGGTGCTAAGATCTTTACTGACAAGTATGGTATCGAAGTTGAATTCACTCAGATTGGTGATGCTGAAATGATTGAAAAGGTTGCAAATGAAGTGCGTGCTGGCGTTGAAGGCGGCGTTGACCTGATTTTCGTTCAGGATGGTGCTCGTCTGAAAAATGAATTGATTGATACTGGCTATGTTGTAAACTATGTAAACGAACGTATTGCTAGCTGGCTGCCAGAAGAAGACTTGTTCCCACTGGTATTCCAGTACTGCTCAAAAGTATTTATTTACAACAGTGAAAACCAGGACGGCTCTCGCTGGGAAAATATCTGGGCTGTAACTGACCCTGCTAACTATGGCTTGTTCCAGATGAAAGACACTGGTGCTGAAGGTGTTAACGCTAACTTCTTCACAATGCTTTTGAAAGAAGAAAATATTGCTAAACTGGAAGCTGCTTATAAAGATTACTATGGAACTGAGTTAGTTCTGACTGAAGAAAATGCTGCTTACGAATGGATTAAACTGGCTTATCAGAATGGTCTGATTCTGGGTACATCTGATACTAAGATCTGTGAAGCGGTTGGTGCTGCTGGACAGAATCAGGACTTCATTGGTCTGTTCACTTTGAACAAATATGCAAAGAAGGATGAAAAGGGATTGATTCTTGAAATCGCTGATGATATGAATCCAATTGCTGGTTTCTTCTATCCAATCTATGGTTTGATTTCATCAAAGGCTGAACATCCATATGGAGCACAGGCTTTGCTTGAATTCCTGTACACTCCAGAAGGATGGGAACCTTGGAGAACTCGTGTTGGTGATTACAGCGCTAATACTGAAAATGCACCTGCTGAAGGTGACAAGACAATCGCTGAATGGTCTAACGTTCTTGTAAGAGAAGACGCTGCATTCGTAGCTGAACATCGTGCTGAAATGGAAGACTTCATTTCTAGCATTGCTCAGTAATTCAGTAATTTCTAGGTTTAAAAAGCTGTAATGTTTCATTACAGCTTTTTCATTAAAGAAAGGGGAACCTCATGAAAAGAAAACTAAATCATGTACTGGCTTTTCTTAAAAAACCCCAAAACTTAATCCTGTTGTTTTTTGTTGTGACACTTGGATATCTCGTTTTGTTCCCTTTGGTATGTATTGTCAAAGATACATTCATTGTGCATGCATCAGAAGTGATGCGTGTCAAAGGTTCCAAGATTGGGGATTTCACACTCTATCACTGGATGAAAGTCTTTGCGGATAAAAATAGCGCTACTATTTTCTACACACCACTTTTTAATACTATAAAGATTGCTTTTGGAGCATGTTTTGTTGCTATTGCATTTGGTGGATCTTTTGCATGGCTAGTTACTCGTTCAGATATGAGATGGAAAGGGTTATTAACAAAACTGTTTATGTTCCCTTACATTATGCCAAGCTGGACACTTGCACTGGCATGGATGAACTTTTTTAAAAACTCTACAGTAGGTGGAGCGCAGGGGATTTTTACAGCTCTAACAGGTATCGTTACACCAAACTGGTTTGCCTATGGCGGATTTCCAATTACACTTGTAATTGGTCTGCATTATGCACCATTTGCCTATATTCTTATTGGCGGTATCTTGAGAAACATGGACGCCAACCTGGAAGAAGCAGCAATTATCCTCAAAACAAATCGTGCAAGAATGTTCATGAAGATTACTATCCCAATGGTTATGCCAGCTGTCTTGTCTACATTCATTCTGGTTTTCTCAAGCGCAATGAGTGCTTTTGCAGTACCTCAGTTCCTTGGCCTTCCAGTTCGTTACTATGTATTGACAACACAGATGTTTAGAAACCTCAATGGTACAAACCCTGGATATGGCTACATCATTGCTTTGGTCATGATTACTATTGCACTGATTATCATGGGTATTCAGCAGGCTGTCATTGGTAAGAGAAAATCCTATACAACTGTTACAGGTAAGAGTGCTAATATTTCTACATTTAAGCTGAAAGGATTCAGAACCCCTATCAGTACACTTTTCCTTGTACTGGTTCTGTGTGTTTCTGTCATTCCTATGATTTCCTTCCTGCTGCAGTCATTGATCAAGATTCAAGGTAACTACTCACCATCTAACTTCACAACTGACTTCTGGATTGGTGCAGCTGGTGCCAGCAACGAAATCAATGACAAAGCCGGTATCCTTATCAATAAAGATGTTTGGAAAGGCTTGTTTAACAGTTTGAAACTGTCTGCAGTTGCATCCTTAGGTGCAGGTACATTTGGTTTCTTAGCGGGTTATGCAATTGTTAAACAGCGTGGTACATGGCTGTCACGTTTTGTTGAAAATCTGACATTTATTCCATATCTGATTCCAAGTATGGCATTCTCTGTTATTTATCTCTCTATGTTTGCAGTTCGTCATGGTCCTATTCCAGCACTGTATGGTTCATTTGCACTTTTGGCCATTATTGGTACAGTGAAATATCTTCCAATGGCATCTCGTTCCGGTGTAAACTCCATGCTTCAGCTGAGTCATGAAATTGAAGAAGCTGCAATGATTATTGGTGTTCCATGGTGGAAACGTATGACACAGATTATCGTTCCAATTCAGAAATCAACAGTTATTTCTGGTTATCTTTTGCCATTTATTTCCAGCATGCGTGAACTTTCATTGTATGTTCTGTTAGTTACACCTGCCAACAAAGTACTCACAACTATTTTGTTCCAGTACAACGAAAAAGGCTGGGATCAGTATGCCAACGCAATCAACTTTGTCATTATTGTCTTTGTCCTAGTCATTAACTTCGGTATTGAAAAATTGACAGGTGCTTCTATTGAAAAAGGTGTAGGAGGTTAAGATTATGCCAGTTATCCGTTTAGTAAATGTTACAAAGAAATTTGGTAATTTCGTTGCCGTAGATAATTTAAACATGACCATTAAAGATGGTGACTTCGTATCCCTTTTGGGTCCATCTGGATGTGGTAAAACTACTACTCTGCGTATGATCGCAGGTCTTGAAACACCTACAGAAGGCGAAATCTATATTGATGATACTTTAGTCTTTTCTGAAGAAAAGGGAATTAACTTATCACCAGATAAGCGTAATGTAGGCTTCCTGTTCCAGAACTATGCACTATGGCCACATATGACAGTGTATAAAAACATCGCATTTGGTCTAGAAAATCTTAAATGGAGTAAAGACGCGATTGAACAGCGTGTGAACGAACTGTTGAAAACACTTCAGATTGAAGAATTCAGAGGAAGATATCCAGCTGAACTATCTGGCGGTCAGCAGCAGCGTGTTGCGATTGCACGTACACTTGCAACTAATCCTGCAATCCTTTTGATGGATGAACCATTAAGCAATCTGGATGCTAAGTTAAGAAACGGTATGCGCGCTGAATTAAAAAGACTGCACGCAACATCTAAATCAACATTTGTCTATGTTACTCATGACCAGTCTGAAGCCATGACGCTTTCTACACGTGTCTGTCTGATGGACCGTGGTGTACTGCAGCAGTACTGTCCACCACTTGAACTTTATGGTGAACCTACTAATCTGTTTGTTGCAGACTTTATGGGAAATCCTACAATGAACTTTGTAGATGTGAAAGCACACAAGACATCTGAAGGCATTGAACTGACTTGTCCAAGCATGAATCTGGTATTTACACCAAATGAAGCTGTTGAAATCAACGAAAATGAAGACTATGTTTTAGGACTACGTCCAGAAGCAGTCTACATTGAAGATAACGGTAAGATTGAAGGAACAGTTATTTCTTCTCTGCCAAGCGGTATGGAAACAACATTAAGCATTGAAATTAAAGATGTACGTCTTTCAAGCGTTGTCTTTGGCAACATTGACTTTGCGATGGATTCAAAAGTACGACTGAACTTCAAAGGCAGTACATACATCCTCTTCAATAAATCCACACGCAGTAAAGTTGCAATGGGATCATTAACGATTAAATAAGGAGTGAAATCATGAATACAGGAAGTGATGAAAAAATCTGGAACTTAGCCAGCTGGATCCCTCATATCGTATTGCTGGGAGTACTGTGGCTAGTTACAAGTCTTCCAATCATCACAATTGGAGCTTCAACTACTGCCTTGTATTCATGTATCTTTCAGTTTCGTCAAGATCATCACAAAAAGCTGATTCCTCTATATTTTGAACAGTTTAAATTCCACTTTAAACAAGCAACTATCATTTGGCTGATTCTTCTTATAGCTTCCCTCATTTTAGGTATTGATGTCTTCTACTGCATCCAAAGAAATGATGAAATGATGTTTGTCATTTGTGGTACTGCATCTGCAGTTCTATTGACATTCACACTTCTTATACTCATGAATGTCTTTGCATATCTTTCAAAATTTGAAAACAGTATTAAAGATACCATGATGAAATCTCTAACCTACGCTTTCAAAGACATCTTTCGAACAACATTGAATGCTGTAATTTTGATTTCAATTACTTTTCTAGTTATTACACTTTTCCCACAGTTTATCTTGATTTATGGTGGTATTGTCTGTTTTATCTTAAGTATTAACTTTGAAATCATGTTTAGTAAGAATATACCTGGAGGAAGAGGATCAAAACGATTCTAAATGACAAAAGCTCGGAGTATCCGAGCTTTTATTTAATTTCATAGACTCTCAGTGCATTTTCATAAGACTTCTGTGCCACAAACTCCTCTGAGACACCCCTTAATTCTGCAATCATCTTGACCACATTTCTAACATCTTCTGCTTCACAGCGTTCCTCTTTGCGCTTGTATGGGGCAGCATATGGACAATCTGTTTCAATTAACAAGCGATCCCAAGGGGTTGCCATCAAACAGGCAATAGGGGCCTCATTCCATTCAGGATAAGATAAATCATTGTTGAAACTCACATACATCCCTAAGTCAAAAGCACGCTCTAGGATTTCTACAGGCCCTGAATAGCGATGAAGTACACCTTTAGGTTTAAATTCCTCTAAGATTTCAATTGTATCTTCATGTGCATCTCGATCATGAATAATCACAGGCATATTTAATTCTTTTGCAAGTGATAATTGTTCTCTAAAAATACGTTTTTGTAATTCTTTTGGCTCATTCCAAAAATAATCCAGACCCATTTCTCCAATCGCAACAATCTTTGGATGTTTCACACATTCACGAATTCGATCTAAATAATCATCTGGTGTTTCTAATGTCCAATGTGGATGAATGCCTATGCTTCCATATGCGAAGTCAAACTGATCTACAATGTTTAAGACTGTATCAAACACCTCTACATCACTACAGCAGTTTAAAACCATTTTCACATCTGTTTCTTTCAAATGATTCAATCGTTCTATTCTATCTTGGTTAAACTGTGCATCTTCATAATGCACATGGCTATCAAACAGTTTCATCTTTTTCCATCCTTCTTTCTTTTAGGATAACATAAAAATGAATTTTTTACACTTTCCAATTCATCAAACTTGCATTCTTTCTTCATTCGTTGTACACTTCAATCAGGAGATGTTCTCAATGATTCTCAAACACGCTTACTATTATTACAGATAACTCAACAGCGCCAAAAAATTGGTGTTTTATCAGCGTTGTTGAGACAATCAGACATCAATCACAGTTGATGTTTTTTATTTGTCAGGAGGAATAAATATGATCGTTACATTAAGGAAACAATCAGATAAACAAGATGTTGAACGTTTAATTCAGCAGTTAACATTAAAAGGAATAGAAGTCAATTACAGTGAAGGAGAAACTCATATTGTATTAGGCTTAGTTGGTGATACAACAGGAGTTGATATAACATGGATTCGAAGCTTTCAGTTTGTACAAGATGTAACACGTGTTGCAGCCCCATATAAAAAGGCAAATCGTCAATTCCATCCAGAAGATACAATTGTAGATGTAGCAGGCGTTAAAATTGGAGGTCAGGAAAAGATTGCGATTATTGGGGGGCCTTGTGCCGTAGAAAGCAAGGAACAAGTTTTGCGTATCGCAAAAGAAGTTAAAGAAGCTGGTGCAACTTTATTAAGAGGTGGTGCCTATAAACCAAGAACCAGTCCATATGCATTCCAGGGATTAGAAACAAAAGGCATTGAATATCTTTGTGAAGCAAGAAAAGAAACAGGTCTGCCTGTTGTTTCAGAGCTTATGAGCATTGATAAAGTCGAAGAATTTGAGAAACATGTAGATTTAGTCCAGATTGGTGCTAGAAACATGCAGAACTTTGATTTATTAAAAGCTGCAGGAAAAATGAGTAAACCTATTCTATTGAAGCGTGGCCTATCTAGCACCATTGAAGAATGGATTATGTCTGCAGAGTATATCATGGCACATGGCAATCCAAATGTCATTTTATGTGAAAGAGGCATCCGAACTTTTGAAAAATATACTCGAAACACATTAGATTTAAGTGTTATTGCGATCATCAAGAAAAAAACACATCTTCCTATCATCATTGATCCATCTCATGCAACAGGTGACTGGAGTTTAGTTGAATCAGTCTCATTAGCTGCAGTTGCAGCAGGTGCAGATGGCCTTATGGTAGAAGTTCATGATCAGCCAGAATGTGCATTATGTGATGGTTCCCAAAGCTTAAAACCTAAGAAATTTAAAGAAATGATTGAAAAAGCATCACAAATCGCTAAAGTCATTGGCAGAGAACTATAATCTTATAAATTCATCTGGATTATTCATATTCATTATGATAGAATAATTCAGCACGGACGCTTAGCTCAGTTGGGAGAGTACTTCCTTGACGTGGAAGGGGTCATGGGTTCGAGTCCCCTAGCGTCCACCATTAAATCAATAAAAGGGCTTATAATAAGCCTCAGACAATCGACAAAATGGGGTATTTCAACCACCTAGGTTGGAACGCCCCATTTTTTATTGTGTTTATAAATTGAATATAGAGTGTTTTTAATGAATTTATAGAGCTGACTATCGTAGAGAAACTTTCTTGCATTGG
>JAFULN010000011.1 GCA_017473335.1 Erysipelotrichaceae bacterium | reverse complement strand
CACCTGCATTTGGATGAAGCAACACCCCACCTGCACATTGACTTTGTACCCTTTATCAAGACCGATGGCAAGCGTGGACTTGAAACAAGAGTTTCCCTCAAGCAAGCGTTAAAGGCGCAAGGATTTGTCGGCGTTCACAAGAAGGATAGCGAATGGACAAGATGGATACAAGCCGAAAAAGAACAGCTTGCCGCCATTATGGAACGGCACGGAATTGAGTGGGAACACAAAGGGATGGAACGTCCGCACCTCGATGTTCTCGATTATAAATTGCAAGAACGCCAGCGTGAATTAGCAGAGTTGGATGCGGTTGTCAAGGAGAAAACTGATGAAGCGAATATCCTTGAAAAGCAGATTGAAAACCTCACCGAGAGCGCAAAGGTTATCACGACTATCTCGCAAAATTTTGAAAACGAGCCTGAATATCAGCTGCCCGAGCCTACGGCGATGATGTCGGCACGGAGCTATAAAACCAAGTTTGTCGATCCGCTGATAAAACGATTAAAGGCACTCGTTATCAACACTCTGAGTCGATATTTTGAAGCGAAAACTGACTTTGAACGGTGGCGCACCGCCAACCATTCTCTTGCGAGTAGCAACGAGAGATTAAAAAATCGGGTGGAGCGTTTGGAACAAGAAAACAGTTTTCTCCGTGAGGATCTTCAAGATTATAAACTGCTCCGAAGGGTATTTGGCAGCAAGCAAATCGACTCTCTGCTTGAACAGGCAAGATCCGCAAAAGGTAAACGGCGTGATGAACGCTCAAGATAAAATTACAAGGAGGGCAACACAATGAAACAGCATTTCACAGACGAAAGAACGGGGATCAGCTACACCTTGCAGGGAGATTATTATCTGCCCGACCTTGCATTACCCGCCGAAGAACAAGTCGAAGTCGGCCTGTGGGGACAGCGGCACTTGCAGTATATTAAGGAGCGTCGCAAAGGTTTTTATACGACTTTGCTCACGAAATGCGAACTGAACAGACACCTTACCGATGTAAATAAACAGGCTGAGGATATGTTTTTTCGGCTCGTAAAACAGATGGCAGAACGTGAGGGCGTGACCGAACAGCTCAAAGCAGACAATCAAATGGAGTGGGTCGCTCGGATGAATAACATCCGTAGCAGAGCCACAGAAATCGTAAATCACGATATAATCTACGACTAACCGAAAATGGCGGCAGGGAGTGATCCTTGCCGCTGCTTTTTGCAAATGATGAAATATTCAAAAAAATATGTTATAATGATTGTAACGTTTTGACATTTCCGCAATCTAATAGTTGAAAGGGCGGTGAAAATGTGACTGAATTTGAAAGCTTTTCAATGAATATCGTGAGTTTATTTTCAAATATCTAGTGAAGATGACACACTACACTTCGTTATCCGAGGAACTGACACAGGAAACCTTTTTTCGTGCATATATGAATTATGCTTCACTGAGGAACAAAGAAAAAGTATCTGTTTGGCTCTGCCAAATCGCCAAAAACACGTATTTTGCGTGGTATAACGAGCAGAAGAAAAAAGTATCTCTGGATGTTTTAGAAACAGCCAGCATTAGCGACAGTATTGAAGAGGTCTTTGTTCAAAAAGAACTATCTCAAAAAGCATTACGATGTTTGCACGAATTAGAAGAACCATATAAGGAAGTGTTTATGCTTTCTGTTTTTGGCGGATTTTCATTAAAAGACATCAGTTCGATTTTCGGAAAAAGTGAAAGTTGGGCACGAGTTACATTTTACCGTGCCAAGCAAAAACTATTAGAAGTAATGAGGTAATCATATGGATTGTAATGTTGTAAGGGATTTAATCCCACTGTACATTGATGAATGCTGTAGTGAAGAAAGTGCGATTATAGTTAAAGAACATATCGAAAGCTGCGATGCGTGCAAAAAACTTCTTGAAGATATGAGCACGCCTTCCAATGTAGTTGCGGCATCAAAAGCACCAACGAAGTTTAACAAACTCAATGATTGGAAAGCTTCTGTTTTACAGTCAGTTTTGCTGTTTCTTTCTTTTGGTTTGATTACTATCGGAGTAGCGCTAGAGGCCAGAACGGGATCGGGTTTGATGAATGGGTTTTGGGCAATGAATCTTGTCATTCCGGCAACTGGGTTTATGCTCTCCCTGGCAAACTGGTATTTTGTGCAAGTTTATAAAAACAGAAAAAGATTTTCTTCATTTTCTTTGATTGCTACTCTCGGTATCACGTTGTGCGCATATATATGGTCAGTTTTTCACTATGAGATGGATTTGTTGGAGATATTTTCCGAATGTAATTTTGTTGAGGCTTTAGATGCAATGCAAGGCGTGCTGTTCCTTAATGGGCTTGGAATTGTATTAACAGTTGCTTTTTGCATACTATCAAAAACTCTTTCCAATCAATATGCTAAAATGTTAGGAAAAGAGTGAGGAGTGTAGGATGAAAAAGGTTGTATCATTTTTAATGTGGTTGCTATTTATATTGACAACACTGTATCCTGCAGGTGTTCTGATAACAGCCTGTTTCGGATATGGGTTCGAATTAATAAGTATCTCTGCTTTCGCTATTGTGCTTGCGGTATTGTCCGTATGTATCGTTGTCCTCGACAACGTTCATAAAAATGCGCTTGAAAATAAAGCGTTACGTATTTTGTTGGCTATCATCACACCCTTCTCTCTAATTAACGCAGTTTTCTATATTTTTGAAAATCCTAAAATCTGGGTGATTGCAGGTGTATTAATATCTGCGGGATGTTGTTTTTATTTGACGATCAAATATGGTAAGCCACTTGCTCTGAAAATTATTGCCTTAGTGTTGTCTGCCCTAATGGTATTACCTATCGGATTTATTAGTTTTATATTATTAATTTTCGGTAACATCGGTCAAAATACGATCGTCCAAACAGTTGAATCCCCAAGTGGAAAGTATTATGCCCAAGTGATAGACAGTGACCAAGGTGCGCTCGGTGGAGACACGCTTGTTGATGTATATGAGAAAAGCGGAATAAATGCAATTCTTTTCAAAATTGAAAAGAAACCTCAAAGGGTTTATTTCGGAGAGTGGGGCGAATTCAACAATATGCAAATCTATTGGAAAGACGATGAGTGTCTAATAATTAATTCGACCGAATACCCAATTAAATAGCAAAACAGAAGGTGTCGCAGAAATGCGACGCCTTTTGGCTGAAATATAGAAAAAACTCACGTTTTATGGTATAATGAGATCAAAATAAATTGCGTGTTAATGATAGCAACGTAAAAGAGGTGTTTTAACGTGTTAAATGCGGTTCAGAAAGCTGCTTATGAATTAATACAAGCTGATGCTCGGTTTCTTTACACATTGACCGTTATTCAAAGAAATGCAAAGAATATCAGCAGCAACTATATTATGATGAGCCAACCTTATATCGGTCTATTTACAGACGGGGCAGAACAATGGTGCCAAAAGCTTGGATTAGGTGCGCCTCAATTTACCAATACAGAGAAAACATACTACACCGCGTTGCGCCAAAGTCACAAGCTTTATGAAATGTCATATTCAGATTACTTGTCGGCATTGATGGCAAAGTTTAAGGCAAGCGATGACTATTTTTATAAGATCCGTAGCCTTCGTGAAAAGCTATTTGGATATTACAACGTGGGTACTGATCTGTGTAATGGGCATTTCTGCGGAAACACGATTTTGGGCGCACTGTATACTCCGGTAGACACTTTAAATGACGAGGAAATCGGTCCTTGGATTAGAGATATTAGTGTGGTGTCAGGAAAACTTGCAGGCTTTTTTGATTGCCAGAACTTCCCGCCATATCACTATGACGATAGTATTTTGGTAAAATATAAGGATTATCATTTTTACAAGAATTGCCCTCTCAAAGTAAAAACAGATCTAGGCTTTTGGCTTTTTTCAATTCTGTGCAGTGTCAATTATGCTATCGAGTTTATAGAACAATACTTTGCTGAGGAGATTCCGCAAAAGTTCAAGTTTGCATATCTGCAGTATTACTATCTTTGTGATTTTATCGAAGAGTTAAATGCCGCAAACGGAACAACCTTTTACATCAATGATTCTATGAAGGACAGATCCTTTAGAAATTGCCTTGCGCATTATGGCTTAGGGCAGTATCTTTCTGAAAGTGATTTGATTGATGATGACGTATTAAAAGGGTTGACAAACAAAGCGTTTAATATGAATTACTCGGATTCTAAAGACAAGCTATACTTTTACCTTACCGAGTTAACCAATCAGATTGAAGCAGAAATCTTTTCTCAAACTATTGAAAATAGATGATTTTTTGTTATACTAGTAATAGTCACTGACAACATACTGACAACAAAAATCTTGACAGTCCGTATTTTACGGATAATCTGAACACTCCCGATAATATGAGCAAAAACACCCATACAAAATTGTTTAAGTCACAGTTTTCGGGAGCGAGTGGGAATAGTTTAAAAAGCTAAAAACCCGTAAAAAAGGATGTATTCACATCCTTTTAATTTTGTCTGAAAATGATATAAACTGGAAGAGCTAGGATGATGCTTCCTCCGATAATGTTTCCTAGTGTTGAAATCAGCATATGCACTGGAAGAGCAGCCTAGCTGATTTGATTGCCTAGCAGTGTAAGTCCTAAAGTAAATGTACCTGCATTTGCTATGCAGTGTTCAAATCCCGGCAGGACAAATGCCATGACAAACAGAATCATCAGTAACAGTTTTGAAGTTTCATCTTTGATTTTGATGCCGCAGTAAGCACCAATACAAACGATAAAGTTGCACAGAATCCCTTTGATAAACAATTCGCCTGTATGAAAGCTTAGTTTTGAAGTTAGTGAAGATGTTAAATAAGGAGTTAGACTTGTATTCACTGCACCGCTTTTAATGAATAAAAAACAGATTGTCGCTATTCCTATGCAGTTGCTTGTAAATAGTTCGCCATCCAGAAATACAATTGCAGCCAAACCAGTTCCAAATGTTCCGGCAAATAGAGACTTTGCGACAGCAGGATTGTTTTGGGAAAGTGCAGCCAATGTATAAGAAAGAATCGCTGTCGTTCCTAAATAAGCACCTGCAATCCAAGCTCTTGTAAAGAAACGAAGAGGATCTCTTTTCGCTAAAGTACATTTGATTAATCCTAAATCATCTAATATTTCAATATCTTTAAACATATTCTACCCCTCAAGATTATTTATCTTAATCTGCTCAGAAATGATTGTAAAGAAATTAATATGATTTTTCTAGGAAGAGTTAATTTTCCTTTTGGCATAGACGAAAGAGAGAGAATTAGTTATAATTTATAAGGATAGATGTTTATCTGTAAAAAGAAAGAAGCAACATTATGGAAATCAAAAAAATCGTATTAACAGGTGGGCCTTGTGCTGGAAAAACACAGGCAGTAAAACTGATTAAAGAAACTTTATCTGAAAAGGGTGTTGTTGTATTGTTTGTGCCAGAAACTGCAACAGAACTGATTTCAGGTGGTGTATGTCCATGGACTTGTGGAACAAATCTGGATTACCAGATTGTTCAGTGCAAACTCCAGAAATTTAAGGAACAGATGTTCGATGAAGCTGTACATACAATGAGAGAAGACAAGTTCTTAATTATCTGTGACCGTGGTATGCTAGATAATAAGGCATATATGAGTGATGAGGAATTTGAGAAGTGTCTTGAAATTTTAGGAACAACAGAAGAAGAAGTTAATTCAGGATACGATGCAGTTTTCCACATGGAAACAACAGCCAAAGGATTCGAAGAATTCTATATCTTTGAAAACAATGTGGCTCGCTATGAAACTCCAGAACAGGCAAGAGTTTTGGATGATGTGCTGATTAAGGCGTGGTCAAAACATCCAAATCATAAAATTATTAGAAATTCACTCAGTGTAGATGACAAAATGAATCGTTTGATGAAAGAAATCAGAGAGTTCATGGGGATTGAAGAATAAGAAAAAATCGTGCTGTCAGCACGATTTTTATTTTCCTAACTGCCAGAAGGCTACAGCACTTGCAGCGGCGACATTGAGTGAATCAACACCATGAGACATAGGAATCATAACGGTGTAGTCACAATTTGAGATAGTACTTTTTGCGAGTCCATCTCCTTCGGTACCTAAGACAATAGCGAGTTTTTCTTCTGCCATTAATTCTGGATCATCAATGGAGATGGAGTCTTCACATAAAGCCATAGCAGCTGTTTTAAAGCCTAATTCTTTGAGTTCATTGAAATCTTCAATATAAGTCCAGGGAATCTGGAAGACAGTTCCCATGGCAACACGGCTGGCACGGCGGTAAAGAGGATTGCTGGAACCAGCTGTCAACAAGACGGCATCCATGTTCAATGCTGCAGCTGAACGGAAGATGGCACCAATATTGGTTGGATTCATCACATTTTCAAGGACAGCTACACGACGTTTGTTATCACAGATTTCTCTTACAGAAGGGAGCTCTTTTCGTTTCATGGCACATAATGCGCCTCGAGTTAGAGGAAAGCCAGTGAGTTGAGTTAATACATCAAGTTCTGCAGTATAGACTGGAATATCTCCACATCGCTCAATGATTTCTTTTGCCTGATGTTCAATGTGTTTCTTTTCTAATAGAAGGGATATTGGCTCATATCCAGCATCTAAAGCTCTTGAGATGACCAAAGGACTTTCTGCAATAAAAAGACCACCATGCGGTTCATAGTAATGCATTAGCTGAACTTCGTTCAATCTAGCATAAATATCAAGCTCTGGTGCTGAAAAATCAGTGATTTCAATGATATTTGCCATAATCAGTTCTCCATTTCATCAACATTATAGTTTTTACAAACAACGGTGTCAAACACATGATATAATAAGAAAAAAGAAAGAGGATCACAATGGAATTGAATGAAGTTTTAAACACAAGAAAAAGTATTCGTAAATATCAGGATAGACCTGTAGAAGAAGAGAAAATCAAAGAAATGCTTGAAGCTGCAATTTTAGCACCATCTTGGAAAAACTATCAGACATCTCGTTATTATGTTGCACAAAGTAAAGATGCTAGAAATCAGGTAGCTGCAGCTCTTCCTGAATTCAATCAAAATAATGTTCAGAATGCACCTGTATTGATTGTGACAACTGTTGTACTGAATCGTGTTGGATTCAATCGTGATGGTTCTACAGTCAATGAGCTTGGTAACGGATGGGGTTATTATGATTGTGGGCTTCACAATGCTAATTTATTGCTGAAGGCTGCTGAACTTGGGCTTGGAACACTAGTGATGGGAATTCGTGATGCAGATGCATTGAAAGATGTACTTAGTATTCCTGAGAATGAGGCTGTTGTATCAGTGATTTCAGTTGGATATCCAGATATTGATCCAGTTCGTCCAAAGCGTAAGGAAATCGATGATATCGCAAAATTCTATTAATGATAAAAGCCACGAAAGTGGCTTTTCATTTGATTATCCAAAGTAAACAGATTCACCTTGTACCATGGTATATTTCAGATTTAACTCTTTATCCAGAATGATTAAGTCTGCATCTTTACCAATTTCAATGGAACCTTTAGAATCAAAGACCTTAGAAACTTTAGCAGGGTTGATGCATGCCATTTGAACGAGATCCATAATTGTGCAATTTGTGAACTCTTTCATCGTTTTGATTGCGTCGATCATTGTAATGCAGCTGCCTGCGATACGTCCTGTTTCGATGACTTGAACTGTATTTCCGGTTTTTCTGCATTTGAGCAGTGAGAATTCGTATTCTCCATCTGCCATTCCTTTGCCCAGCATAGCATCAGTAATCAGAACAATTTGTTCAGGTCCCATGATTTTCCATGTAGCCTTTACGGTTTCTGGATGAGTATGGAAACCATCCACAATCAGTTCACAAAAAGCTGTTGGATTTAAAATGGCTGCAGTGACTGCTCCTGGAGAACGATGCTGATGCTGAGTCATGGCATTGTATAGATGTGTAAATCCAGTCACACCTAAATCTAATGCCTTTTGAGCATCTTCACAGCTTGTTGCCGTATGACCAATCATCAGTGTTATATTTTGATCCAGTGCATAAGGAATAAATGTATTCATGCCTTTTCTTTCTGGGGCAATAGTCATGATCTTTAAACAGTCTCCTGCGGCTTTCATCATGTCATTCAGCTCATTTAAATCAGGATCTCTTAAGTAAGTATCATCCATTAACGCCTTGTATTCTTTGGAAAGATATGGTCCTTCAGAGTGTATCCCTAAGAAAATGGCAGAATCTTTAGGCTGTTCAACAGTACGATATTCGTTTAAAAGACTGCACAGTTCTTGATGAGAGACAACCGTTAAAGATGCCATAAATGCAGTTGTTCCTTCTTTTACCAGTCCCTTGGCAACTTCATTGATAGATAGCTGTGGATCACGAATAAAATCATAGCCATAGCTTCCATGAAGATGAATATCAATCATTCCAGGTAATAGGTAATTACCGTCACCTTCAACGATACCTTCACTTTCAGGAAGGTCAGTTCCTTCATGATAAAATGCTTTTATTTTTCCATCTTCAATCAAGACACTTCCTTTAAACTGTGTTTTTCCATCAGGGACGATAATACAGTTTTTAATCAGCGTACTCATGGGAGAATTCCTCTAAGATTTTCAAAGATGAACTTGTACCGATTCTTTCAGCACCTGCTTCAATCATTGCCTTGCACATTTCCCAGCTTCGAATGCCACCTGCTGCTTTGACTTTCACTGCATCACCAACAACACTCTTCATCAGTTTCACATCTTCTAGTGTTGCTCCACCAGTTCCAAAACCCGTACTTGTCTTGATATAGTCTGGTTTAACTTCAAGTGCGATTTCAGCGAGTTTTCTGATTTCATCTTTTGTCAGATAACAGTTTTCAAAGATAACTTTGCACAGAACATTGTACTTGTGACAAAGTGCAGTGATTTTTTCCATTTCTTCTTTGATATAGTCCCAGTTACCGTTTTTAAGCTCAGTCTGATTCACAACATAATCAATTTCATCAGCACCGTTTTGAATAGCGTCTTCTGTTTCAAAAAGCTTCACAGCGAGTGTAGTTTGTCCTAATGGAAAGGAAATTGCAGCGCCTACATGAATGTCAGTGTCTTTTAACAGCTCTTTGCAGAGGGCAGATTGACATGAATTGACCGCAACCATAGCGGTACCAATGGAACGTGCTTCATCACAGAGTTTTTTCATTTCGTGGAAAGAAGCATCTGTTTTCAGATAAGTGTGATCAAACATTTTTGCGAGTGTTTTTTTATTAAGATTCATAGGGTTCATCCTCTCTTTGTCGTTTTTATTATATCATTGTCCTGATTTGAAAGAACATCAAAAGTTGCAAAAAGAATGTCCTGATATATGATCAGGACTTGTTAAAATATGAATCTAAATCAAACCAAGGGTCCAGATAAGAGCGTGTATTCATGCACATTTTTTTAAAGAGTGCTTTACATTCATTAAGACTAAGATGAGCACATAAAGGCTGATTAACAAATGCAGCAAAGATTTTTTCTAGGTTACGTTCTTTGATGCCTGCATAAGTTAAATCAATGTTTGTTCAGTTTTGCTGAACGAGTCCTAAAGCCCCTAAAGGAAGAGGCTTAGAAACAACTGGTTTGAGCTGATTGGATGAGAAAATACAGTTGGTTTCAACAATGCTTCCAATTGGGAGCTGAGGCATTTGTCCCTGATTCGGAAGATTTACATTGGAAATTTTGGTTTCAAATCCTAGCAGAGCTTTTATGAGTTCAACTGCTTCTTCATTGGAACTTTCTAATGGGAATGGCTTTAATCCATTGGCCATTTCTATAGAATCCTGAATGCGCTAAGCTTGCTGATGCTCACGGAAATCAACGGTTGTTAGATTGAAAGCCCATTGTTTGGATCCTCCTCCAATATATGCGATTTTAAGATGTTTCGTAGATGTTCTCCAATCATTTGAGTAAAGTTGCTACTCATTTTCTTCTATTTCAATTTTTGCGATTCTTACGATATAGTGGCGCCCATAATAAAAGCCAACGGCACGATAAGAGAGTATGTCTTCTTTTTGTGTAAACAAAAGTTCTTCATTATTATCTACCCATTTCATGGACTTGACTTTACCTGTGATTCCTTTTATGCAATGACCTTCTGTTGTGCTTTTGTATGCCGCAACAACATCTTTAGGACCTAATAAATTTAAATCATGAACATAAACAAAATAATCTTTACCTTTCTTTAAAACAAAGTCTTTTTGATGTGAACAAATCAGTTCACATGGTTTACCTTCATAAAGGCTCTCTTTTGCCATGTTTGTCCAGATGCCAATGGTTTCCAGAAGAGCTTCACTCATCTTTGTGATTCCTCCCTGTGCATCTAAACCGATGTTTAGCAGGTAGTTTGCTCCTACTTTGCGAGCGTGAGTAAGACGTTCAATCATTTGACGAGGACTCTTATAGTCAATGTCATATTCTGCAATACCCCAGTGTCGATTCATTGTTTGGCACATTTCGGCAGTGACATATTTTGGCATGCCTTCACGATTCATCGGGGTTGCTTGTCCTTGTTCAAAAGTGACCGAGTCGATTTCAGGGTGTCCTGTTTTACCTTGTTCAGATAGTCCAGTGTTGTTGATAATCATTGCATCTGGCTGAAGTCTGTGAATCATTCCATACAGTTCATCAAGCTTCCAGTCTGCACCACGTTTTGACCAGTTTCCATCAAACCAAAGACCACCAATTTTACCATAGTGTGTACATAAGATTTCAACAGACTTTCTTAAGTATTCCAGATAAGCGTCAAAATTCTTGTCAAAATCAGGATGAATCCAGTCTAAGGTTGTATGATAGAACATTGGCAACATGTCCTGTTTATTGCATGCATCTACAAATTCTTTAATTAAATCTCGTTTGCATGGTGTATGCATAACATCATAGTTACTCAGCCCTCTTGTATCATAAAGTGAAAAACCATCATGATGGCGAGTTGTAAGCGTAATGTATTTCATACCTGCTTTTTTTGCCAGTGAAACAATTTTATCTGCATCGAAATCTTCAGCAGTGAAATTGTTGAAACATTCTCTATACTTGTTTTCTGGTATTTTATGGATGTTAAGTGTCCATTCACCTTGTCTTAACGATGAATATAGACCCCAGTGGATAAACATGCCAAAAGCACGATTTTCAAATTCAGCAATTCTTTTTTCAGGTACAGGTATCATAGAATAGTCCTCTTTTCTGACTTTATTATAGAAAAGATAATGCAGATTCGCAAATATGATTGTATGAAAAAATACAAGAATACACTAATGGAAGATGTTATCTTGAAATGAATGGAAAAAACTTTCAAAATGAAACAAAGCAAGTGTTAGTTTTCAGTATTTTGGATAAGATTGATTAAGAACTAGTCTAAAAAGATAGCACTTCAAAATGATTTCTGGTATGATTGTTTAGGAAGACTGATGCTTCATTTTTTGTCGTTATCAGCCTCCGTAAAAGGAGATTTATCAATGAAAAAAGAAAGAAAAGTCGGAACAGTTTCCAGAGGTGTTCGTTGTGGTATTATTCGTCAGGGAGATAATCTGGCTGAAATCGTAGCAAACAGTGTACTGGAAGCTGCATTATCTGAAGGGTTTGAACTGCGTGATCGTGATGTAATTGCAGTAACAGAATCAATTGTTGCAAGATCACAGGGAAACTATGCCTCTGTAGAAGACATTGCGGAAGATGTGAAGAGAAAACTTGGTGGAGGCACAGTAGGGGTTATTTTCCCGATTATGTCTCGTAATCGCTTTGCGATTTGTCTAAGAGGCATTGCGATGGGCGCAAAGAAGGTTGTATTGATGCTGAGCTATCCATCAGATGAAGTGGGAAATGCACTGTTGACATGGGATCAGATTGATGATGCACATATTAATCCATACAGTGATGTCCTTTCTTTAGAAAAGTATCGCGAATTGTTTGGTGAAAATGTACATGAATTTACAGGTGTAGACTATGTTGATTACTATCGTTCACTGATTGAAGAATGTGGTGCAGAAGCAGAAATCGTATTCGCAAACAATGCACGTACAATTCTGGATTATACAGATCATGTGATTAACTGCGATATTCATACTAGAAAGCGTACAAAGAGAATTCTTTTGGAAGCTGGTGCAAAAGTAGTATGCTCATTGGATGATATTATGAATGAATCAATCAATGGCAGTGGATGCAATGAAAAGTATGGCTTGCTGGGATCTAACAAATCAACTGAAAATCAGATTAAGCTGTTCCCTAGAGAATGCAAGGACCTGGTATTGGATATTCAGAAGCGTATTATGGATGCAACAGGTAAACATGTAGAAGTCATGGTATATGGTGATGGTGCGTTCAAGGATCCTCAGGGTAAAATCTGGGAATTGGCAGACCCTGTTGTTTCACCTGCATTTACTGATGGTTTGATTGGTACTCCAAATGAACTGAAGCTGAAATATCTGGCTGACAATGATTTCAAGGATCTCAGTGGTGAAGCCTTGAAAGAAGCAATCTCTAAGAGTATTCGTGAAAAAGAAGGTAGTCTTGTAGGAAGTATGGCTTCTCAAGGAACAACACCTCGTCAGCTGACAGATTTAATTGGCTCATTGTGTGACTTGACAAGCGGTTCAGGTGACAAAGGTACTCCAATTGTACTAGTTCAGGGCTATTTCGATAACTATACAAACTAAATCTCTTAAAGGACTTGAAAGAGTCCTTTTCTATTAAAAAAGCACGGGTAACCCCCGTACTTTAATTTTGAATCTGTTTTTCTTTGTGCTTATCGTAAAAGTACCAAGGGAAAAACATGACTGGCATTAAGATGCCAATGATGATTGGAAATCCCCAGAGATGTGATCCCATAAGCTGTTCAAAGATATAAAGTGGGTTACCTTTAGAAGCACTCATGAGAAACATGAAGTTAGTATCTAAAAGAAGATTTACACCATAAATAGGAATAGCTGCAATTATCAGCATCGCAACAACCTTTGGAATGTCTGTGACTTTTGGATGAATATCTCCGCCTGCAGTCAATACAATTGGATACATGGCTAATGTAATGTGAACTGTAAAGCTGTGCAGATGCATGAAATTCAGTACCGGTAGTTCTGTCCAGGTTGGAAATAGCAATGCAGCAATAGCTCCTGGAATACATGCAGTATACAATACTGCATCCAGTAATCGATTTGGCTTCCATGCATGATAGGCAATCACAAAGATGTTGATAGAACATAAATGAAGAGGCAGATAAGTCCATAAATAGTTGTCTCCAGCAAAGAGCCAAAACATTTTCCATAGTTCATTGATCACAAGCAGGACAGCGATAATTTTTCTCCATTGAGATCGTTTTGTTTCATTAGCCTTTCTATAATAAAGGACATTAATCAGTGTTGTGATTAAAAACAAGGCAATCCAAGTGAGATGTGTTGAGTCAAAAGGACTGAAACCTAATCCTTCAGGGATTGTTTCTACTGTATCTATAAAATATTTCATAAGTACCTCACTTGAATACATTGTATTCTAAGCGCATTTTTTGTCAAGATTTGTTAGAACATGGAAGTATAAAAGCCCTTTTCAGGGCTTAATTAAGATATTTATTCATCCAGTTAGTAATTTCATTTAATCGTCTTAAACGATGTTTAGGTTTTCCTGTACGTGATAAATCATGATTTTCACCAATAAATCCTACCAGCTTTGTATCAATACCTCTGCATTTGAGAACTGTATACAATTGAATAGCTTCAGAGATTGGACATCTGTAGTCTTCAGTGGCATGAATGAACAAAGTTGGTGTTTTTACATTGTTGGAATATTTTAATGGGGATCTGTCCCAGAATAAATCGTAGCAGTCATCGATATCTTCAACACCAAATTCAAAAGGAGTATCAATGCCATAATCACTGTAGACCATTTGTGTGATTCTATTAGATACAGATCTTTGAGAGGCAGCACATTTGAATCGATCCGTATGCCCAATAATCCAGTTAGTCATATAACCGCCATAGCTTCCACCTGTTACACCAACTCTTTCTGGATCGATGGCAGGATAAGTTTTTAGTACTTCATCAACAAATAACATAATATCTTCAAAGTCAGTAACACCATAGTGTTTCATGAAGTTAGCAAATTCATTGCCTCGCCCGTCTGAACAGTGTGGATTGCAGAACATCACAAAGTATCCCATAGATGCCCATGCCTGCATCTCATGATAGAAGTTTTCCCCATAAACACCCTTAGGGCCACCATGAACATCTAAGATGGCAGGATATGTCTTGGTTGGATCATAATCTTTAGGAAGAAGAACCCATCCATAGATAGGGTCAATATTCTTTATGCTTAAACGATGAGGTTTTGCGACATATACATCCTTAAGTACTTCTTCATTGAGGAAACTACGCTGTACTGGTTTACCATCGACAACTTCATAAACTTCCTGCAGTTTTTGTTCAGTCATGGCAATGATCCATAATCCATCTTTACCAATGACCATGTCATCACTTGATCCTTCAAAGCTAGTCATTTTTTCAAAGGCTGTACCTGTATATTTCAAAACATCTGAATGAGAATCCTCTGTGCTGATGAAATAAGAGATATCATTGTATTTATAATAGTTCTTTGTGCGTCCATAACGGCAATCAGAACCTACACTGTTATATAATGAACCTTCATTTTTCATTAAAAGAGTAAGCTTTTTATCTTTTAATTCATAGAAGTCACGTCCATCTACGGCTGTACCATTTGTACCAGCTACAATGACTTTATGATTCATGTAGAAGACTCGGCTAATCATGAGAACATCATCAAAAAGTACTTCTGTTTCTAATGTTTTTAGATTGACTTTCCATACCCAGCTCCACAGACCTTTTACATCTGTAAAGTCTACACCAGAATAGATGAGTTCATCTCCATCAATATCATAGGACTCTACATCTACGGTAAGTGGAATTAAATCTGTAATTTCTAATGTTCTCTTATGAATCAGCATCAATGTATTTCTTTCACCATTGATGATGCCGGCACCATTAAAGAAGAATGGATATTCATCAAATACAACATAGTCTTCATTGTCTTTTTTTAATTGTTCAACTTTGATCTGGTCTTCATTGGATAAATGATGATAGTTTGGACAGCTTCTGTGTATCGTAGCATTAACGAGATAGTAATCATCATTTAAATCTTTGATATTACCGACAGCTAAAGGTACTGTAAATGCAGGGTATTGTGCACCATCCTGATTTACTTTAGTGAAGCGTGTATGAACAGTGCTTATTTCTGGATTGTGATCAGCCAGTAAAAGAGATCCGTCATTCATTAAGAATGTACTGCAGCGTTTCTGCCAGTCAATCAATACTTTTGAATCTTTTGTTTGAGTGTTCATCTGATGTAGACGCTGTTTGTAGCAGTTGTTGTCTAAGTCAGCCATTGTTTCTGTATAATACAGTGTATGTGTGGAATCATGGAGTTTTAAGTCCGATAAATATCGGTAATTGAGCATTAAGTCAAGTGTTACAGGTTTCATAGTCGTCTCCTTTGTACGCATTCCATCATATCATGAAATAAAGAGAAAGAAAATGGTTTTCACATAATATGAAAATGCATACATAAATATAGTGTAAATTTTCAAAAATGCAATCATACGTAAGTAAAGACAAAAGGGGGAGTTTTATCAAATCTCGGAACCAAGAAGATTTCCATTCTCTGTAGGTGGAAGATGAATTGGTGATTCAGTCTTTTCTTTTGAAAAGAAATAATTCAAAATAAAAAGGGTGATAATCATGTTTAAAAATATAGTATTTGATTTATATGGCACTTTAGTGGATATTCATACAGATGAAGAAAAAGACAGTGTATGGGAAACAATGAGCTGGTTTTATCGTTTGCACCAGGTAGATGTAAGTCCTTCTAAATTAAAAGAGAAATATCGTCGATTGATATGTGAGATGGAAAATGAACTCAAAAAGGAAATGGGGAAAGAAAGCTGGCCAGAGATTGATTTGGTCGCTGTATTTCAAAAGATTTTTGAAGAAAGAGATATTTTTTGTGACCAAAATCTTGCGCAACAGACAACATGTCTTTTTAGAGCTGCTTCATTAGAAAAACTATGTTTATATGATGGTATTGAAGATTTGCTGAAAGATTTGAAGAAAGCAGATAAAAAGCTCTATCTTTTGACTAATGCACAAAAAGTGTTTACAGAAAAGGAACTGGAATATCTTAAAATTAAGGATTTGTTTGATGGAATTGTCTATTCTTCTGAGGAAAAGGTACGAAAGCCAGATCAAAGATTCTTTGATGGTTTGATAGAGCGCTATCAATTGAAAAAAAATGAGACAGTGATGATTGGCAATGATACAATTTGTGATGTGAAGGGTGCTTTAAATGCGTCGTTAAGTGCTATTTATTTGAAATCAAATATAAAGGGGAACGGTAAGTGTCCAAAAGGTGTAAAAAGATTCAATGTGACAGAATTGGGATTGTTAAAAAAAGAACTAGTTCAAAAAGATGAAATTTAACTGAAAACGCTTGCAAGTTCAAAAAAATTTGATATAGTAATTCTAGGAAAGAAAACGTTTTCCTAAATATATGGAGGAGAAAGAAAATGAAGAAATTACTCGCATTACTTCTTGCTGCTGCTATGGTTCTTGGACTTGCTGCATGCGGCAACACAAATGATGCTCCTGCAGATGACAACGCTGGTGAAGAAAAGACTGTTGTTACTCTGAAGGTGTGGGCTGCTCAGGACGATCAGGACATGACTAAGGGCATGATTGATGAATTCATCGCTGCTAACCCTGATAAGGAATGGGATATTACTCTGGCTGTTGTTGGTGAACCTGATGCTAAAACTAAGTATCTGGAAGACCCAGCTGCTGCTGCTGACGTTTTTGCATTCGCAAATGACCAGTTGAGAGACCTGGTTGCTGCAGGCGCTCTGTACAAGGTTACTCGTAATGCTGAAGATGTTATCGCTCGTAACGGTGAAGGTGCTGTTGGTGCTGCTACATTGGATGGACAGCTGTATGCATATCCAATGACTGCTGACAACGGTTACTTCATGTACTATGACAGCTCTGTATTCACTGCTGAAGATGTTCAGACTCTGGATGGTATGCTGGCTGCTGCTGAAGCTGCTGGTAAGAAAGTGTTCATGGATGTTTCTAACGGTTGGTATATCGCTAGCTTCTTCCTTGGCAACGGCGGAACTCTGGCAATTGATGCAAACGGAAACCAGACTTGTGATTTCAACAATGCAAACGGTTTAGCAACTGCTGAAGCTATCAAGGCTTTCACAGCTCATCCTGCATTCATCACTGGTGATGATACAGTTCTGACTGCTGGTATCCAGGACGGCACAATCGCTGCTGGTGTATCTGGTACTTGGAATGCTGATGCAATCAGCACTTCTCTGGGTGAAAACTATGCTGCTACTAAGCTGCCTACATTTACAGTTGCAGGTGCTCAGGTTCAGATGTCTTCATTCGGTGGTTACAAGCAGATTGGTGTAAACTCTCAGACTAAGTTCCCAGTTGAAGCTATGGATCTGGCTGACTGGCTGACTAATGAAGCTAACCAGGTTAAGCGTTTCGAAACTCGCGCTTTGGGTCCATCTAACGTAAATGCTGCTGCTTCTGAAGCAGTTAAGTCTAACGTAGCTCTGGCAGCTCTGTCATTGCAGTCTCAGTTCGCAGTTTCTCAGAACGATGTTCTGGGTGCATACTGGACACCAGCTGAAGCTTTCGGTACAACTATGGAAGCTAAGGATTACAGCACAGACCTGCAGACTCTGCTGGATACAATGGTTGCACAGATTACTGCTGCTCAGTAATTGACAACATTTGTTAACCTAAGGGCAAAACCATGTGGGTTTTGCCCTTTTTCTTAAAGAAAAGGAGGGTATAGAATGGAGAAGGAAAACATGCTGAAGAATTTTGTGGCAGGTATTAAATCTGTTGGAAAATCTATCGCAAATGGCTTTTCGTCGTTCTTTAGCAATTTTGTTAAGGGAGACATTATTACTAAAATTTCTTACTTCATCATGGGATTTGGATGCTTAGCTAGAAAACAGATCGTGAAGGGTCTTTTGTATCT
This sequence comes from Erysipelotrichaceae bacterium, assembly GCA_017473335.1. Taxonomy (GTDB): domain Bacteria; phylum Bacillota_I; class Bacilli_A; order Erysipelotrichales; family Erysipelotrichaceae; genus RGIG1896. Next base: position 8,588 of record JAFULN010000011.1, on the reverse strand, counting down.
TGGCGTTCAGATTGCATATATCTACTATATGATTCAGACAGGCTCTTACTACATCATGATGCTCACTACTTTGGGTACGCAGTCACAGGGTGAAGTTTGGGATGAAGAATTGCAGATTTTTAAAGTTGTTCAGGGTGACAACTCAATGCTGCTTTTATTGTTTGGAGTAATTTCTGTTTGTATTACAATTGGATTCTTGATGGTTTATGTGATGAACACAAAGACTGCATACAAGAATCAGTGCCTGCTTAAAGAAGGCAAAAAGCTTCCATCATTTAAACAGGACTGGAAGGATCTCTGGGATAAGAATTATCATATTACTGTATTGGCACTGCCAATTGGTATGACTTTCTTATTTACTGTATTGCCATTGATTTTTATGATTTTGATGGCTTTTACAAATTATGATAAAAACCATCAGCCACCAGGAAATCTGTTTACCTGGGTTGGATTAGAAAACTTCCAGAAGGTCTTTGGTGGAAACCCAATGTGGGGTGAAACTTTTAGCCGTCTGTTTGTTTGGACAATCATTTGGGCTATCTTTGCAACATTTTTGAACTATCTGTTTGGTATGCTTTTGGCTATTTTGATTAACCGTAAGGGTGTCAAACTGAAAAAAATGTGGCGTACAATCTTCATTATTACGATTGCAATTCCACAGTTTGTCTCTTTGCTTCTGATGTCAAAACTTTTGCATGATCAGGGGGCTTTGAATAATCTGCTTCTTGATTTAGGATGGATTAGTTCATATATTCCATTCTTAACGAATGCAACATATGCAAAGATTGTTGTTATTGTGATTAACTTGTGGGTAGGTATTCCTTATTCTATGCTGATCACAAGTGGTATTCTGATGAATATTCCTGCAGATTTGTATGAAGCATCTCATATTGACGGTGCCAATGCAGTTCAGCAGTTCTTCTATATTACATTGCCTTACATGCTGCATGTTACTACACCGTACATGATTACTCAGTTTGTTGGTAATATTAACAACTTTAATGTTATTTATCTGCTGACAGGCGGAGGTCCGCTGTCATTGGATTTATATCAGGCTGGTTCTTCTGACTTGCTGGTAACATGGCTGTATAAGCTGACTGTCAATGAACAGAACTATGCGCTGGCTAGTACAATTGGTATTTTGATCTTTATTATTTGTGCTACATTGTCGTTGATTACTTACAATAAGACAAGTGCTGTTCAAGAGGAGGATACATTCTCATGAAAAATTCAAAGACAAAAAGAACTGTTGCGAATGTTGTTAGCCATGTGTTCTTAACAATTTTGAGTATCATCTGGCTGCTTCCAGTTGTATGGCTGTTAATGCAAAGCTTCCGTGAAACTCCAACAGGAGCTTTCCCAAAGGCAATCATTCCTACAACTTGGACGTTAAGTAATTATACTCGTTTGTTTACAGAAACAGATTTGTTTAATTTCCCTCGCTGGTTCATGAATACGTTGGTAGTTGCGATTGCAAGCTGTATTTTGACAACAATCTTAACACTGCTAACTGCTTATGCATTCAGCCGTCTGCGCTTTAAAGCTCGTAAACCACTTATGAATGTGATTTTGATTCTGGGTATGTTCCCTGGATTCATGTCCATGATTGCGGTTTATCATATTTTAAAGGCTATTGGTTTGGCACAGAGTCTGCTTTCATTAGTTTTGGTGTATAGTGGTGGTGCTGCCATGGGTTACTATGTGGCAAAGGGATTCTTTGATACGATTCCTGCTTCGATTGATGAAGCTGCAATGCTGGATGGTGCTACAAAGAATCAAATTTTCTGGCAGATTACAATGCCATTATCAAAACCAATCGTTATCTATACCGTTTTGACTTCTTTTATCTCTCCATGGGTTGACTTCATCTTTGTCAGCGTTATCATGAAGGATAATTATCAGAACTATACGGTTGCCCTTGGTTTATATCAGATGCTTGCACGTGAAAATATCGATGCATACTTTACTCGATTCTGCGCAGGTGCTGTTCTAATCGCAATTCCAATTACACTCTTGTTCATTAAGATGCAGAAATACTATGTCAGTGGTATTACTGCTGGAGGAGCTAAAGGATAATGAAAAAGGCACTTGTGTGCCTGTTGCTTGCAGCCACTTTTTTAAGTGGCTGTATGCATAATGGTGGGACTGTTTCAAATGAAAACAGTTCAATTATCTATGAAATATTTCCATCATCGTTCTATGATAGTGATGGGAATGGAGTAGGTGATTTGAATGGGATTACAGAAAAACTGGATTACATTCAATCACTGGGCGCTGGAGCGATTTGGCTGACACCAACTACAGATGGCGCAAGTTATCATTTGTATGATGTGACTGACTATATGAACATTGATCCTGCATTAGGTACCATGGAGGATTTTGAGAGACTTGCAAAAGAAGCTGAAAAACACAACATAGAAATCATTATGGATCTTGTGCTGAATCATACTTCTTCTAAGCATCCTTGGTTTGTTGAGGCGAAACAGAATGTCATCAATGGTACATGTGATGTTGAAGGGGCTAAATGTGACTGGTATGTCTTTTCTAATCAAAAAGGAAGTGGATATACGGCTTTGGGCAATGGAATGTACTATGAATCTGGCTTCTGGTCTGAAATGCCAGATTTGAATTTAGACAATGAAGAAGTACGTGCAGAAATCAAGAAAATAGTAGAATTCTGGATGGAAAAAGGTGTTTCTGGATTTCGTTTGGATGCTGTGCTTCACTATTATGGAAGCAATGCTGAAAAAAACAGAGAATTTGTTGGCTGGCTGTGTGATGTGATTCATGCGGTGGATGAAACTTCTTTTGTAGTAGGGGAAGTCTGGGCTGATCAGGGAACAATTTTAAATCACTATGGTACAGGTATGAGCAGTTATTTTAACTTTCCTGCCTCAAATACAGATGGTCGTATTGTTACAAGCATTCGTAAACAGTCAGGTGAGGCTTTGGCTGGCTGGTTTGCAGATTATCACACAAAGCTGAAAGCTGTGGATGAAAATGCAGTGGATTCTGTTTTCTTGTCTAATCATGATCAGGGAAGAAGTGGAGCCTTTTTTGGAAATGATGCTGCAAAGACGGAGTTAATGGTGAGCACAATGATGTTCTCTCCTGGAAAAGTATTCCTTTACTATGGGGAAGAAATTGGAATGCTTGGCAGTGGGAATGATCCAAATAAGCGTTTAGGCATGCTTTGGCAGTCAGATTCAAAGGAAGGTATACCTTTCAATCCAACTGGATCAGATTATTCATCACAAAGAGATACTTCTGTTGCAGATCAGGAAAAGGATGAAGCTTCTTTGTTGAATTTTTATCGCAAGGCGGCAAATATTCGAAACAAGAGTACATTGTATGAATTTGGCAATGTTGAAGCAGTTGAGACTGGCAACACTGCTATTTATATGATGAAAATCTTTGATGAACATGATACAATCTTGGTTGTGCACAATTATAGTGACATACAGCAGGTTGTAGAGTTTAAAGGGGAAGCTGCAAGTGCAGATCATCTTCAAAATAATTCAGTGAAAGGTAATACTCTGACAATGGAACCTTTCTCTACAACAATTATCTATTTGAAAGGGAATTAAACAATGAGAAAAGCAGGGTTATTGATACCAGTTGCTTCACTGCCTTCCCGATTTGGAATTGGAGATTTTGGCCCTAGAAGCTATGAGCTGGTAGATTTGATCAAAGAATGTGGTTTTAAAATCTGGCAGATTCTTCCTTTGAATCCACTAGGTTTTGGAAATTCACCTTATCAGTCTTACTCTTCAAAAGCGATGGATGAGATATACATCTCATTAGAAATACTTGTTGAAGAAGGTTTGCTGGACGAAGTGAAAGACTTTTATCCAAGAGCAGGTAAAGTGGATTATGCTAAGGTGCGTGCCTTCAAAGAACCTTATCTGAGAAAAGCTTTTAAGAATTTCAAAGAAAATGAAGAATATATAAAGTTTATTGAACAGAAATGGGTACGTGAATATGCGGTGTTTGCAGCATTAAAAAAAGCCAATGGGAACCAGTGCTGGAACCAGTGGCCAGCTGAACATAAAGAATGGATTACAAATCAGAAGCCTTTGGATGAGTTTGAAGAAGAAATATGCTATGGTATGTTTCTACAGTACACATTGGTGCATCAATGGAGAAAATTAAGAAAATATGCGAATAGCTTAGGTATTGAAACAATGGGAGATGTACCTATCTATGTAGGTATTGATTCACTGGATGTTTGGTCTTATCAAACTGGGTTTTTATTAGATTCAGATGGACGTCCTACCTTTATTGCAGGAGTTCCGCCAGATGGTTTTAGTGCAGAAGGGCAGCGCTGGGGAAATCCTATTTATGACTGGGATCAGCAGAAAAAAGATGGTTTTTCATTCTGGTTGGATCGTTTATCTTATAACGCTGAGCTTTATGATATTGTCCGTATTGATCATTTTAGAGCATTTGATACTTACTGGAAGATTCCAGCATCTTGCCCTACTGCAATTGTAGGTGAATGGGTTGAAGCTCCAGGTTATGACTTGTTTGATACATTGTATGCAGCTTATCCAAATATGAATATCATCGCAGAAGATTTGGGAGATTTAAGACCTCAAGTGCTTGAGCTGCGTGATCACTATCATATGATGGGGATGCGTATTGTTCAGCATTCATTTGATCCTGTGAATGAGATGCCAATGGATCGTGAAAATTTATGTGCTTATACTGGAACACATGACAATGAAAGCTTAAGAGTGTGGTATTCACATATTGATGAACCATGGAAACGTAAAATTCGCAAGTTCTTTAAAAAACATCATTTTAACAACAAATTGATGAGTGAAAATATGATTGAATATACGCTTAAGAGTCGTTCTAAAATAGCGATTCTTCCTATGGTCGATCTTTTGAATAAGAATGATTCATGCCGTATTAATTTCCCTGGTACAGTGGGTGATCCAAACTGGCAGTGGAAATTAAAAGATTATGAAGAGTTTAAGGCGAAAATGCCTTGGATTAAGACTCAGATTGAGTCGTCTAATCGATAAGAAAAGTGAACCTAAAAGGTTCACTTTTTACTTTGTATTGATATCTTCGTAACGGATAGAAACGATTTGGTGATCAAGAATTACAGATCTTCCATTTTCTCCTGAAAGAAGACGTTCCATTTCAGCGATGGCATGACGAGATATATCGTAGAAATCTTGTTTACATGTCAGCATGCCTTTACCTGCATAACGCATCAGAGTGATGCCATCAAATCCGCAGCATTTACGATAAATGTTCATTTTGATCAAGGCATTAAGGGCACCAATGGCCATCAAGTCAGAGGCACATACAACTGTATCCACATCACTTCCGTAGCGAAGCGTTAAGTCATAAGCCAACTTTTCACTGAATTCAGCATATTGAATGTTTAGTTCAAAACCAAGCTCTTTTTGAAGCTGCATGATACCTTGAATACGCATGTCAGTAACATATCCATTTCTTTTGCCGGCTAAATAAAGTACTTTTCGTGTGTATTCTGGTTCAATGATTGCTTTTGCGACATCGTACTGACCTTTCATGTGGTCAATCATAACAGATGAAGTTTTATCATTGGTGATAGGTGCATCAATGACACAAATATTGAAACGCTGTTGTTCAATTAGTTGTAGAATCTTATAATCTTCTTTATTTAAACCATAGATAATGATCCCAGTAATTCCCTGAGCTGCCAGGTAGCTGGTGAGTTCCTGTGCTGACATACTTGAAACCATCTGATTAAAAATAGTTACAAGTTCCAGATGATTGATGTTGGCCATGGCAAATGCTCCTTGTAGATAAAGCATATTGATTTCATCGACGGCCTGTTTCATATCATTAATGCAGATATAGAGAGCTACTTTGTCTTTGTTTTTACTGGAAAGATTTGATGCAGTTGTATTTGGAATATAATTAAGCTCTTTTACTGCTTTGAGTACTTTTTGACGTGTATCTTCGGAAATATTAGAATAATTCTTTAATACTTTTGATACGGTACTGATAGAGACACCTGCTCTTTCAGCGACTTCTTTGATTGTAGAAATCATGGAATCACCTTCTTATACTTCTTATTATAAAGACGTTTCAATTGGAATGCTATGTTTTCTGTGATAAAATAAAATTGTTATGAAAACAATCTCACATCGTATTCTAGAAATGCTGGAAGATTATCAGCAGCATTATCATTGTCAACTTCGACTGGTGGTAAATCACCAGGTTCTTTTTAATGGATTTGTGGGGGAATGTATTTCTAAATTAGATGGAAGTTTATTTAAGCTTGAGGCAGATTCCATGATACTGGAAGAATTAAAAACCATCCAGATCGCGTTAAAGCCTCTTTTTGAAATGAATCAAATGGATGAGCTGTTAGGAGCAGCGTTAAAGAATTCTTTATCGAAACATGAGCTTCAAATGTTAACTCAAGAAGTAGATGGTAACTTTTTTGTTTTGGTTCTAATAGAAGGGAATACAGATTTATCACATCTTCAGCAATTGTGTGAACAGCTTGTTGAAAAGAAAACACTAAGTGCGATAGTAGACCAGTGTGTCATGATGCTTATGAAAGCAGAAGAAACGCATAAAATGAAACAGCAGCTGATGTCTATGAAAGATACCTTAGAGACAGAACTGTATACGAAAGTAAAGATGTCAGTTTCTGAGGCATTTTGTAATCTGGAAGCATTGCCTGAAATGTATGAGTGCGTTAAAAAATATCGCAGACTTTGTGATCAGTATAATCCTTCCTGTGAAATAGCGGAAAAATCTATTGTCTGGATGCTGGAAATCATAGATGATTTATCAGAACAGAAGGCAAAATCACTGATGAAAACAATGATTCATTCGGATAAACTTGATTTAGATGAGGAACTGATCACAACAGTACATTGTTTCCTAAAAAATAACTTAAGTATTTCAATCACTGCAAGAGAGCTCTATGTGCATCGAAATACATTGATATATCGACTGGATAAGATTGCATCTAAAACAGGCTTAGATATCCGCTGTTTTGAAGATGCATTAAAGTTAAGCCTTGTGTTGAATTTAGATAAAAAGTAGCCAAAAGAAAGGCTGCTTTTTTGTTGGTTTTGTCAATAGAGTAAGTGAAGAGAGAATGATATAATATCAATCGTAAGGATTGGTGAAATATATGGCAACAATTGAATTAAAAAATGTATTTAAAAAGTATGAAAATGGATTTGAAGCAGTTAAAGATTTTAATCTTGAAATCGCTGATAAAGAATTCATCATTTTTGTAGGTCCATCTGGATGTGGTAAATCAACAACTCTGCGTATGATTGCAGGGCTTGAAGATATTACATCAGGGGATTTGATGATTGATGGTGTTCGCATGAATGATGTTGAGCCAAAAGATCGTGATATCGCAATGGTATTCCAGAACTATGCATTGTATCCACATATGACAGTTGCAGAAAACATGGGATTTGCGCTGAAACTGAAGAAGACTCCAAAAGAAGAAATTAAGGCAAAAGTTGATGAAGCAGCTAAGATTTTGAACCTTGAAACATTGCTGGACCGTAAGCCTGCACAGCTTTCTGGTGGACAAAGACAGCGTGTTGCGATGGGGCGAGCTATCGTACGTAATCCTAAGGTATTTTTGATGGATGAACCTCTGTCTAACCTGGATGCAAAACTGCGTGTTCAGATGAGAACAGAAATCTCTAAACTGCATCAAAGACTAGGAAACACAATCATTTACGTAACACATGACCAGACTGAAGCGATGACTTTGGGTACTCGTATTGTTGTTATGAAGGATGGTGTCATTCAGCAGTGTGATACACCAAAGAATTTGTACAACCATCCAGATAACATGTTTGTTGCAGGATTTATTGGTTCTCCACAGATGAACTTTGTGGAATGTGATGTTGTTGTAAAAGATGGAGAAGTTTGTCTGTCTTATGCAGGCAATACATTGAAAGTTCCTGCTGATCGTGTTGCTGCATTGAAGAAAGGCGGCTACATCGGTAAGAAAGTAATGATGGGTATTCGTCCTGAAAACATTCATGACAAAGAACATTCATTGAAGGAATATGCAGATGTGATTACTGCCAATGTATCAGTTTATGAATTGGTAGGTTCAGAAGTTTATCTGTACTTTGAATTGGGCAAATCCAATATGATTGCTCGTGTTAATCCAAATACTTCAGCACGTGTTGGTTCAAGTGTTGAACTGTATGTTGATGCAGAAGCAATTCATCTGTTTGATCTGGAAACAGAAAGAGTGATTCGTTAATTGAAAAGCCGGACAAATTGTCCGGCTTTTTCTTTTAATAGCTAAGTTCTATCAGAACTGTGGTATATAGTAGATAAAAATATCTAATTCGCATAATAACGGAAACAGATTTCACAAAGAAAGACAAGTCTTAACTTGAATAATTTTATTGTGTATAATATGTTCGTATCAAGAAGAAGTATTAGACAGTTGAAGCAGTTTGTAGTAAAACTGAATGAATTCAATCAGCTAAATGCTTCTTCTTTTTGTTTCTAAGAAGGAGGCTCATTTTATGAAAACTGTCACTCTGTCAAATCGTTTCTATTATCGTGAATTGAATGAAAAAGAT
>JAFULN010000010.1 GCA_017473335.1 Erysipelotrichaceae bacterium | reverse complement strand
TCTTCCAGCAGAATCAAATTTACCTTTCCTTGTTTTCTGTCTTTTCTTTCCATCATATTAAACACCTGCTTTTCTTTACACCTCAATTATAACACTTTATTTGAGCCATAAAAAAAGACCATCGACTTTGTCGATAGTCTGGGGCTTATAATAAGCCTTTTTTCATTCATCTGACACTCAGCAGTTTTTGAACTTCATGAATCAATTCTAGATTATCAATAGGTTTACTCAAACATTTGACAGCACCCAAATGAATCGCTTTATCATGACAGAAGGAAGACTCTTCCATATAAATGACTTTAATATATGGGTATTCCTTATGCAATTCTTCCAAAAGTGTCATAGAATCAAGGTCTGGTAAATGACTATCCAGCAAAATAACAGATGGATTAACCTCATCCAGCATCTGAATCATTTCTGATCCTGAATCTGCTTCATACACCGGTGCGCTCATATCTTTTAACAAATTAGCTATCTTTTTGCGCATGAAAGCTGCATCATCCACAATCAATACTGACTCTTTAAGTTGATATCTTGTCGTAAAGTGATTCATTGATGAAAAATGCTGATAAGCTAAATCAAACACTGATAATTCAATGTGCATTGGATTCATTTCATTCAGATGATCTACCACATCCTTAAGTCGTTTCGTATATTTTGAAGAAATATAACTATTTCTAAAATATCCATTTTCATCAATAGAATCAAATGCAGCATTAAAATAAGCAAGTGTAATGTGTGGCGTCAAAGAATATGAAAGAGGCACTACTTTTTGAAACATCTCATAATAACTCATTAGTTTATGACAATCCTCTTCACTTTCAGGTTCAAAACACAGCACTAAACTTGTATTGACCATATTAATGATACGCGTTGATTTAAGATGGATGATCGTTTTATCATCTATCAGTGAATTCATTAGTTTTTTTACATTCTTTTATGATTCTTCCATACTGAAATAAATAGAATGAATGTCTGTACTGTTATTTAAATCATGGAGTGTCAAATGAAATGTTTCTTCATTCAAAGGTTCCGCAAATACATCTTCACAATATTGGTACAGTTGATCTTGATAGTATCTGCAGTGATTTTTCACTTTGTCATCCAAAAGATACACAAGAGTATCGCCATAGAACTGACAAAATTCACCTCTTTCATTGACCTTCTTCAAACAATTGGGATTGATTGAAACAGGACCTTCAGAAAAGGGCTGATAAACAAAAGATGTTCTTTGTCGAAACTGTTCTAATGTTTCAACTACCTTAGTTTCTTTATCAAACAACATATATATCCTCCTAGTTCTTATAGATGAATACTTCTTTTCCTTATTATTACAAATATAGGAAAAAGTGTACAGATGGAATCAATTTTTCAACCCTAAAACATGAAAGAGCGGACTTTCCGCTCTTTGTTTATTTTAAGAAGAAGTGCACGATTTTCTCAAACAATCCTCTATTGTAAGGCTGATAACGCATCGGTAAATCAATCCATGTTTTCTTATCTAAAATACTTTTAGTATGTGAGAATGTATCAAATCCTGCTTTTCCATGATAATATCCCATTCCACTTTCTCCAACACCACCAAATGGAAGATTGCTGGCGGCAACATGTGTCACGACATCATTAATGCATCCACCCCCATATTGACATCTATTTGTAACTTCTTTGATTACACCATGATTTTCAGTAAACAAATACAATGCCAATGGTTTAGAGCGATGCTGTAAATCACAAATGACATCATCTAACGAATTATACGTTAATACAGGAAGTAAAGGACCAAAGATTTCTTCTTTCATGACTGCATCATCCCATGTGATATTGTTCATCACTGTTGGTTCAATTTGAAGTGTGTCTTTATGACATCTTCCTCCATGTACAACCTTATGATGATCAATCAATCCACACAAACGTTCATAATGCTTCTCGTTGATTATCTTCCCATAATCTGGATTCATCAGTGGATCATCTCCAAATTGAAGCTGAATCTGTTTCTTCATTTCTTTTATCAGTTCGTCTTTGACACTTTGATGACACAAAATATAATCAGGGGCAACACAAGTCTGTCCACAATTAATAAACTTTCCAAAGATAATTCGTTTGGCAGCTAATGATATCTTTGCAGTATCATCCACAATACATGGACTTTTTCCACCCAGTTCAAGTACTGCAGGAGTTAATGTTTCAGCAGTATGACGAAGCACTTCTTTTCCAACCTCTAAGCTTCCTGTAAAGAAAACAAAATCAAATTTCTTATCTAAAAGTTCTGAGTTCTCTTTGCGTCCTCCAGTAACTACTGCAACATATTTTTCATCAAAACATTCCATGATGATCGTCTTTATCATTTCACTTGTTGAAGAAGAATAAGCACTAGGTTTTACAATCGCTGTATTTCCTGCAGCCAATGCATCAACCAAAGGTTCCATAGTCAACAAAAACGGATAATTCCAAGGACTCATGATGAGCACATTGCCATAAGGAACAGATTTCTTATAGCTTCTTGCTGCAAATTGACCTAAAGAAGTCCATACTGTCTTCTCTTTTACAAATCTCTTAATATGTTTCAACAGATAACTGATTTCTGATAATGTTAATCCGATTTCACACAAATAACTCTCATAATCACTCTTCCCTAAATCATTATTAAGAGCTTCAACAATCTCATATTCATATTTTTTGATTGTCTTATAAAGCTTCTTTAACATAGAAATTCTAAATTCTACAGGCAGTGTTGCGCCACTTCTGAAGTATTCTCTTTGTTGTTCTAATAACTGATCAATGTTCATTGAGTTCATCCTTTCAACATTTCTCTATTGTACACAAGTCTTCACAATTTGTCACATGAGTGTTTATTGACAATTTTACCCATCTGTCACTATAATATTTTTATCGTTGATTCACGGAGGGTATCATGTTGGACCGCTTTCATACATTTACGGTTCTGATAACTAAAATCAACTATCAGATCCGAAAACTTAAAACAGAAGAAATGGAAAAATTCAATTTAAAAGGAACGCATGTTTCTTGTCTTTATTATCTATTTAAGATGAACACATTAACAGCGGCAGAACTCTGTGATATCTGTCATGAAGATAAGGCTGCAATTTCCAGATCTATCGAATATCTTGAAAAAGAAGACTATCTATGCTGCGAATCCAAAACACAGAAAAGATATAAAAGTCTTCTTCATTTGACTCAAAAAGGAAATGAAATTGCCAAAGCTATCGCTTCTAAAGTAGATGCTATTGTAGAGAAAGCAAGTGCAGGTCTATCTGAGCAAGATCGTGAAGTAATGTACAGAGCCTTAAACAGTATCTGTCAAAATTTAGAGAGTATAACTCAATAATTATTCTTCGATTTGAATACACTGATTATTATCCAGCAGAAAGATAAGCACATCGTACTCATCTTCTGCTGTTTTTTCATATAAAATGGATAAGCAAGGATGATTTGACATTTCTAATAATTGATCGTGCATTTTTTCATCCGCAAGTGAAAAATGAACTTTGCATTGCTGATTGTGTTTATGCCATAAACCTATTATTTGTAATTCTGGCTCATATAGATGAATCAAAATATCGCAAACATGGGTTACATAATCAACATCATATTGAAATGCTATTTCTTCATGAATCACCTTGTGATATCCTCCATCTGTTGCCTCCATCACATGTAGAACATCATCATTTTCATGATAATACCCTAATAGTAAACCGCCGGTCTCTAAATATGGAAACCGGCTAATTTCATTTTTCATTGCTTTTTTTGCACGTTCAGAAAGTATTGCTTTCGTCATGCTAGATACGCACCATACGACCACCACATTTTGAACAAGTGGCTGTATTGCCTAACACCAGCATTCGCACGGTATATTCGCAATTCATACATTTAAAATAATCTCCTGAGTGAAACTTTCCTACAGGAACAGAAAACTGTTTTGTTTCTGATGTTTTTATGATTTTTTTCATTGTAGTGGTGTCCTTTCTTTCATTATTGACGTGGTCTGAAGCAGCCACAAATACAAACTCCATCATTTTTAAATTCATGAATCACTTCACATTGATGATTTTTCCAATAGATACAATTACTACATTTTTGTTCCATATTTATCCCCCATTACTTATTCTTACGTACTTCTATTACAAATAAAGCAATTGTTACAATCACTATAATATCACCAATCAACATAGGGAAAAATCCTCCCATACTTGCCAATAGAATCCCTACAACAGCCATCACATAAAGATATAATGGAAGTTTCAATTTCTTTTTACTTATCCTGTTATCATTGTCTTGCATATTCACAGGGTTCACTCGGGGTTTTTCTTCCCACTCCGTTACCTCTACCGGTTCTTCTTGAATGGATTCCTCTCTACCTTCACATTCTTTCCATTCTGATACTTCAATTGGTTTTTCCTCTGTTTTTTCAGTGTAGTCAATGATTGGCTCAGGTATTGGTTTAGGGTCAATCATTTCTCGTACTTGTTCAATTGTGTATTTCATACCACACCCTGTACAAGTAGCCCCTGATTTATCAGCATCCATCACTAATGGACTCTCACAAATATCACACTTTATCATTGTTTATCTCCCATCTTTTTATCTAAACATTCTTAAAACTAAACCACCACTGTATTTGATATGAGGGTGCTGCAGGATACGTTCAATAATCATGGAATTCAATTCATCTTTATGAATCTTTTTGTCTAAGTAACTAAATCCATCCTGACTCTTTAATCCGTACCAATTGTATATTTCTTGATAAGAATAAGATTGTACAATGACATCCTGAGGTAAAAGAGTCTTTGCGGTCGGATCATTGTAACAGATTTTGATTCCTGAAAAATCAATCTTCAAATAGAGGGGATAGCCTCTATTCGATTTTAACCAGTTATAGCCAGGCCAGCCTTCCTGAAATAATTGATAAAAATATTCACAGATTGCTTCTGATCCAGGATGCTCACGAATCCATTCGCGTTCAGCAGCTGCTTCATCTTTATTGCGCTGAATGTCTTTTTGAATATTCCCAAAAAATCCTTTAACACCTGTTTCCTGAGTTTGATTCACTTCAATTACACCAATTGTCTTGTTGTTGATTTTCAATGTCGTCCACTGTTTCGAATTATCAATTCTAAGCGTCACATAACAATCTTTACTTTCTGCTGGAATATATCCAGAATCAGAAAATAACGGGATTCGATTTCCGTTTTGAACTTTCAATACATGCGCATCTGATGAAATTGGTACAGTAATTGTTTCACCACTTCCTATGGTCAACTGTTTGACTCCATCTAATATCAGCGTCCATTTGACAATCATTCCGTTGATATCAGCATTTCGCTTGATAATCAATTGTCTACCTCGCTGCTCAGTGTGAGCATTTACTGATTGTGTCTCTGCATTTTTTTCATTCATTGAACCACCTGAGAGCTTTGGACCTGTATCACAGTCAAAGATATATTTGCATTTTGGGCAAGTTACTTCTAATAATCCTCTGTTTTTAGGTAAAGCAAGCTTTGTATGACACTTTTTGCATGTTGTAATAAATTGTTCCATCTGCCTGCCTCCTAGACGTTATAACGAAATAACTTCAAAAGATAATATACATCATCATTATCTAATCCATATCTAGCAATCAGCTGTTTTTTTATTTGACGTAAAGCTTCTTTATCCTGTGAATCATTTGCTGCTAAAATCGCTGATTTATAGTGGTCATAATCTCTGGTTGTCATACGTTCCATCTGTCATCTCTCCATTTTAATTATCTGATTAAGTTTTTCATATCGCTGTTTTGCAGCTGCTGTGCGTGGATGATTCTCCCCATAAGATTCTATCAACAAAGGCACAGCTTCCTTCAGTGAAGAATATTCTTTTCTATCCTCATTGAGCAATCCATAGGCACGAGCACAATTTCTTAATGCTTCTGCCAATGTAATTCCTCCAATTTCTCTTGCAAGTTTAAGAGCTGTCTTTAAGTGCTTTAATGCATCATCCGGCTGATTCAACTCTAAATAAACCACTGATAGATTATTACTAAATAGCTGTAACAAACGATCATTCTGTGTCTTTTTAGCATAATTTAGTAAATCTAGATAAACCCTTTCTGCCTCGCAATAACGCTTTAAACGTTGAAGCACAATCGCAATCTGTCCTTGTATAGTGTAAAAAGTGCTATCTTTCCCTAAATATTCTTCATACAATTTCACACTTTTCTCGTAATGATCCAGTGCTTTTTCTAAATTGCCATAATACAATTCAAAAGTCCCAAAAGAAGTATGGTACTGTGATAAGTCCAGTGGAGTAGTTCTTACCGCAAGTAGTTTTTGAACTTCTTTCAGCAATTCTCCAGCTTCCTCTTTTTTTCCAAAAAGTATGCAATTATTCGCTGTTGTCGAAAGAATGCGTAACCGTATATGATCAGTGCATTCTGGATGCTCCAGCACATACTCTTTCGCCTGTATACTTCTTCGCAAAGCCTCTTCCAACTGACCCTGTTTTTCTGCGCATATTCCCCACATGAAATATGAAGACGCCTTTTGGTCAGGGGTAGTATCCGATTTTATCACTACCTGAAAGATCTCATCAGCTTTGCAATACTCCTGCAGAAACATTAATGTTTCTGCAGCATAATGACAAAAGGTGAAAAAGAGACTTTCTGAAACAGTTAACTGTTCTTTATTTCGATAATAAACTGATAAAATATCTTCTTTTTTACCAACATGGTGACGTCCTGATGCAATATAATACAAAAGTTCAATCTCATCATCTTTCTGATCACAATGCTTCATGAACTGTTCCATCTTCTTTAAATAGGTTATATGCGTAGTGTGGCTGTATTCCACTGCACTCAACGCCCTTAATGCAGCCTTCATCCATCTTTTACTAATGCTTCCATTTAAAAACGATACTGCATGAAGCAAAATATTACCGCTTTGATGCATGATTTGCTGATCATAAGCATTAATATTTAGTGTTGTATGCTGCCATTGTTCACAAAAGCTATTCATCAAAGACTCTAACTTCTGCTCAGACAAAACCTTGTGTCTCAAACATTGTGCAGTAAATGGATGCATTGACCATCCTTGATTATCTTCATCAAGCCATCCTCCTTCTTTTAAAAGAAGCAGCTTTTTATTAACATCATTTCCAGTTACTTGTGGAAAATTCTCCTTCAAAAACCTTTCAGAATAACTGTCACGAGGCAAAAGTGTAAACACTTCTATTAAAGGATGACATTCTTTCGGAATATGAGAAAAAGAATAAAGCTGACGATAGATTTGTCCTAGACGAACAGTCCTGTCTTCCTGCCATGAAATATTCAATCCTTTTTCTTTCAGCTGACTCCTAAGTTCTTGTACTGACCAGTTTTGATACTTTGCTGCTCGTGCCATCAATCGAATGGTCAACGGATGACACCACAATTCATCTTTCAGCATTTCTGATAAACATTGACTATCCTCTGCATTTAAAGGATGTCCATAGTTATCTCTAAAAATCAGAGATGCTGTAGTGACTGAAGGACTCTCTAAATAATAACTTTCAAATCCATCTATTTTTTTACGACGTGTTGTGATTAAAACTGTACAATCTAAATCTAGAAGTTGTTTCAACTCAGGATCTTCTTCTAAATCATTTGTTAAATTATCTATTAATAAGAGTACTTTGTTTTGTGAGCACTCTCTTTGTAAGTGAAGCATAATGCTATGAAAACTAGTTTGATAATCCTGAGTATCAAATTCTCTAAAACATCTAGAAAAGCTATCTACAATACTTGATTCATAAGGAATAACCGCTATTTTATCGACAACTTTCTCCTCAATACATAAACGTATCAGCTGTTTCAGAGTTTCTGTTTTACCAATGCCCCCAACACCACTTATCAGACATTTCCGTCCAGTTGATGCCATTTCTTTTAAGTCAAACAATTCTGATTCTCTGCCAAAATAACAGTGTACAGGAAGAGAATTATCCTGAAGCAAGCTTGAATGTACAGTAAGAAAACTTGTCGTTTTCTTTTTCATCTGATCGATATGGTTATGGGCTTCCCATAATTCTTTCATGCTAAATTCTTTGGAACGAAGAATTGCCATTGCAGTACTTCCCATTTCTTCTGATGCAGCTGAATATAAAGTCAATATTGTCAACAAATAAGCTGCCTGAAATAGACTCCCTGACACTCCACACTGCTGCAGCCATTCTGGCATCTGAACCCCATCCAAAACATGCTTTGCAACTTCTTCTGTCACATACGGATCTTCATTTTCTGCTAGTCTAATCAGTTCACGGATTCTTCTCAGCAAGATATCATGGCGATATTTTCGTCTTTGAAGAAAATCTATATATTTAGAAATCTGATGAAGCAATGATGTTACATGAATCATTGATGCAATTTCCATCGCATATTCTTTATAACATTTCATCTCTGTATTTCGATTACATAAATGTGATGTATAGCGGTTTCTCTTCCCGTCATTTTTCCAAATCATCTTTCCATTTGGTAAACAACGATATTCTTCAACCAGCTGAGCATGCCAAAAACGAAGCATTGTCTGCCCTTTTCGATCCGCCTCGCTAATTACACTTGCTGAATAAATCGGAAAGTCATTATTCATTAGGAGTTTATATATATTTTTCAATGACATCATTACTTTTACCATTTGAATGACCCCTTTGCAGTTCATATTCTCTTTATATATACAATAAAGGAAATCATATCCTTTTCCAAGAAATGACCGCCCTTTTCCTTTTTTTGTTCACGTTTTTCCGAATTTTGGTCAGTTTTTCCTCCTTATCTTTCTTCGTCCTTTTTTCATTCAAACATCTATTTAAAAGTGCTAAAATAGAACCTATAAAGAGGTACACCTATGAAACAAATTGAATTAAAAGATTTCTTAAACTATACGTTTTTAAGCAATGTGACTGTCAGTCCAGATGGAACATCCTGTGTATTTACCACAACTCAATGTGATGAGGAGAATAACACCTATACAACGAATCTATCTATGTGGAAAGACGGAAACACAATACAGTTAACATCCTCTGGAAAAGATACTTCTCCAATGTATCTGGACAATCAAACGATTCTGTTTAAAAGTTCAAGAGATACAAAAGCTCAAGAAAAAGTAAAGAACGGTGAAGAAGTAAGCAGTTATTATACTCTGTCACTTCTAGGCGGAGAAGCACAGAAAGCCTTTGATTTACCTTTAAATGTAACTAAAATTGAACATATTCAAGGAAATCTCTATATTTTTTCTGCAAGCTACAATCAAGATTATTCCATCTTTGGAAGAGAAGATCAGAAAGATGCTTTATTAAAGGCAAAGAAAGAAAATAAAGACTACGAAGTCTTCACAAAGATTCCCTTCTGTCACAATGGTGCAGGATACGCTAAAAATACAGTAAATCGTGTTTATCTATTTAACAGTGAATCAAAAGAAATTACTCCACTAACCTGTGATGACAATCATGTATCTACCTTTACCTTGAATAAAGATCACAGTGAAGTATTAATTATTTCTCACAAACTCACAAATAAACCATCTAGAAAGATGGCTGTCTGCACATATCATTTTGAATCCAAAGAATGGACTTCTCTAATAAAAGAAGATGAAATGATTGTACAAGGTGCACATTACTTTCATGATGGTATCTTGTTGATTGGAAATAAAGAATTGAAACATGGTCAAAATGAAAATGGAAGATTCTACTTTATTAACAAGAATCACGAAATTACACTTCTGAATGACAATACACTCAGCACACGCAACTCTTTGGGTAGTGACTGCCGTTATGGTGGAGGAAAAACATCAAAAGTTACAGGAAATAAATATTATTACACAACTACAAGAGAAAAAGATGGCATCATTGTCTCTTTAGATTCAAAGGGACAGCTGCAAGATGAGCTTGTACTTGTTGGAAGTATCGATTGTTTTGATATGCATGAGAATGATTTCTTCTATGTTGCGATGAAAGATGGCAAACTGCAGGAACTCTATCGCAATCATGAACAGCTGACTCATTTTAATGAAGAAATTCTAAAAAATAAGTACATTGCAGATTACCAGGAAGTACAGTTCAACAATGATGGTGTTTCATTGACAGGATGGGTATTGCTTCCTAAAGACTATGATCCATCTAAGAAATATCCTGCTATCTTAGATATACACGGCGGTCCTAAAACTGCATTCGGAAAAGTGTTCTACCATGAAATGCAGGTATGGGCAAACATGGGCTACTTTGTCTTTTTCACTAACCCTCGAGGCTCTGATGGAAGAGACAATGAATTTATGGATATCTTTGGTAAATATGGAACAATTGATTATGATGATTTGATGAAATTCACAGATATAGTACTGGAAAAATATCCTGCCATTGACCCAAAAAGAGTAGGAGTTACTGGCGGAAGTTATGGCGGTTTTATGACTAACTGGATCATTGGCCATACAGATCGTTTCGCATGTGCTGCAACACAGCGTTCAATCTCAAACTGGATTTCTTTCTATGGAACGAGTGATATTGGCATGTTTTTTGCGGAAGATCAGATTCATGGAAATATCTTCAACAACCCTGAAAAACTTTGGGAACACTCTCCATTAAAGTACGCAGACAATATCGTTACACCAACACTGTTTATTCATTCTGATGAAGATTACAGATGTCCACTTGAACAAGGGCTTCAGCTTTATACCGCAATTGTAGATAAAGGTGTAGATACTCGCTTTGTGCTGTTCCATGGTGAAAATCATGAATTAAGCAGAAGTGGCAAGCCTAAGCATCGTGTTCGTCGTCTGGAAGAAATCACAAACTGGATGGAAAAATATCTGAAATAATATGAAACCATTCATTTTTTGTCAAAACGATATCCCTAAAAAGGAACTGCGCTATGGATTTCGTTCCAGTGCCGCCACAGGATGCGGATGGATTGCAGTCTACAACATCCTTGTCTTATTTGGGCATCATCCAGATCCAAAAGAAATTATTTACGAATTAGAACACGATGTACCTGTCCTCAATGGCAACATAGGTTCTTTCCTCATGTCACCGGCATGGGTGCTTAGACGACATGGATATACGGTCCACTTCACCACAAAACGCAAACAAATCGATCAGCTTGCTCAACAAAGTGATGCAGGAATCTTATTTTTCTGGTGGAAATCCAAAAAGAAAATCGGTGCGCATTTTGTCGCAGTCGAAAAAACTGAACAAGGCTATATTGGATACAATACTTATTCAAATTCTAAAGGACCTGACTCTCTTGGAACAAGCATTGAAGACTTTCTAAAGAAAAGAAAATACTTTGGAGCTGTCTATTTTGGAATTAATAAGGGCTGTTCATGATAAAACATATCATGAACAGCCCCTTGTTTTTATTTTACTTCAGCAGTCCCAAAATCATAACCCTCATTGAAATTTCGAGCATTTTCCATCGTTACTACTGCAATTGCCTGCATTGCTTCTCTTGTAAAGAATGCCTGATGACTAGTAATAACTACCTGTGGGAAATTCAAAAGACGAGCTGTAATGTCATTAGCAATTGGTAAATCTGAGCAGTCTGTATACACATTTGTATCTTCCCCTTCATAAACATCCAGGGCAACTGCATGGAATTTACCTTTCTTCAATGCATCAATCAGTGCTTCATTATCAATGAGTCCACCACGCGCTGTATTTACCAGCATCACTGTATTTTTCATCAATCCAATCGATTCTTCATTGATGATATGATGAGTTGATGGGAACAAAGGCGCATGCAATGAAATTAAATCTGACTTTTTAAACAGTTCTTCTTTTGTAACATAAGTTAACAATCCTTCATCTACATAGGACTGATTTGGATATGCATCCCAGGCAATGACACTCATGCCATAGCCCTTGCAGATACGAGCCATACAGATACCAATTTTCCCTGTTCCAATAATTCCAGCAACTTTATTATGCAAATCTAATCCCAGCAATCCGCTAAGTGCATAGTTATTGTCTTTTACTTTATTGTAAGACTTGTGCAAATGACGATTAGCCTGCTGTAAAATAGCCATTGCATGTTCTGCAACTGCATATGGAGAATATGCAGGAACACGAAGCACTGTAATACTGTATTCCTTAGCAGCATTTAGATCTACATTGTTGAAACCGGCACAGCGCAATAGAATCAATCGTACTCCATAAGCATGAAGCTGTTCAATCACAGAGCGAGAAACATCATCATTGACAAAGACACAAACAGCATCATAACCCTGAGCCATTCCAGCAGTTTCAGGTCCTAAATTTGATGTAAAGTATTTAATCTCAGAATTATAGGTTCCATGACCCTTATCTTTTGTCAATTCACTAAAGAATGTACGATCATAATCTTTTGTACCAAAGAATGCAATCTTTAATACCTTTGATTCTTTTCTTTCATTAAATTCTTTTTCAATCACTGACAAGACACTTGTATAAGCTTCTTCTTCATCAAAACCATCAATTGTAATATGCATTACATCTCCACATTTAATTTGAAGTGCAAGCAAACTTAATACATTGCGTCCATCAGCAGTACTCTCATTGGATTTTACAAGAATTTCACTCTTAAAGTTTACACAGCATTGAGCAAGCAAAGCACATGGTCTGGCATGAACCCCCAGTGGATTGGTAACTACATATTTAATTTCTTTCATAGGTTTCCCTCCTTTTTTTGTAGTATATCACCTGCATTCTTGTTTGTCACATCAAATGTGATTCTTTTAACAATTTATACAAAGACTTTAAATCTTTGATATACGTTGTATTTTGTATTTATTCATCGTATACTGTAAAAAAATGGAGACCTATTTATGCAAGAATTTTTTATTTACTTTTTTGGTGCAGGAGTTAATCCTGAATTCTCATTATTTTCATTTGCTCATATTCTTCCAATTCTAATGTTATTTCTAGCATTATTTTTACTGTATAAATATAAAGATAGAATCCGATCATCAAAATATGAAACAAACTTCCGATATATTCTTGGTTTTATGCTGATCATCTGCGACATGTCCTATTACTGGCGCTTATCTGCAGCCCCATGGCTGTCCAACGGTGCCATCGAGCATCTTCCAATTGGTGTATGTGCATGGGCTGTCATCTTCTGTTCCTTTATGATCATTGGAAAAAGTCAGCGTTTGTTTGATATTTCTTATTTCTGGCTGCTGTGTGGATCGATTTTCGCTTTATTGACACCAACACCACTCACATATTGTGGTCCAACAAGATTTCGCTACTATCAGTTCTGGCTGGAGCACACATTAGGATATATTGCGATATTTTATATGATATTTGTCCATGGTATGCGCCCAAATAAAAGGTCCTTTCTGCGCTCATATACCGCATTGATTGGACTGGCAATCTTTGCTGCATGGGTCAACTCACTCATCCCTGGAGCAAACTATCTTTATATGGCACGACCTGAAAGTGCACCATCTATTCTGGACATTCTTCCTCCACATTATGGTCTGCGCATTTTAATTATCGCAGTTGCCATTACTATTCTGTTTTGTCTGGCTTATTTACCATGGTATCTTAAAGATAAGAAAGCACAACATATTTAAGAGCTGTTAAGCCATAGATAAGTATGATCTATGGCTTAACAGCCTTTTTCTTTGTGCTTGCTCTTTTCACAATCTTTCTCTTGTCTTTTTCATAAAACTCTTGTATTCTTATCCTCATTATATAGGTTTTTAGTAAACTTATAATAAGTAGATAAATATCTTATAGAGGATAAAATATGATTCGATTACTTGTGGATACTGCATCCGATATCCCTAATACAAATTCCGACAACATTCTTGTCGTTCCACTTTCAATTCACATCTGTAATAATGACTACATTGATGGTGTTACTTTAAATCATGACCAATTTTATCAAATGCTGGTCTCATCTTCTGATTTTCCAAAGACATCTTAGCCATCTCCACAAGCTTTTGTAGAAACGATGGAAAAAGTAAAAGCAGATAATGATGAATGTATCTGCATTACATTGTCATCTGGTGTCAGCGGCGCTTATCAAAGCGCATGTCTGGCTAAATCTAAAATACATGTCGTTGACTCGTTAACTGGTGCATACGGCGTAAAACTGTTAGTCCTCGAAGCTCAGCGTATGATCAAAGAAGGAAAAACTACTGAAGAAATCGTAGAAAGCCTTGAAGATTTGAAAAAACGTACAACCATTTTATTAAGTGTTGATACTTTAGAATACTTATACAAAGGCGGACGCTTAGATAAAACATCTGCGATTATTGGCGGTATCGCAAAAATTAAACCCATTATCACAGTCACTCGTGAAGGTAAGATTGGTGTTATCACAAAGGCTATTGGTATAAACCACGCAATGAATACTATTGCAGACCTTGTTGAACAGATTCAGCCAGATACTAACTATCCAGTTTATTCAATTTACACACTAGGTACCAAAAACGTTGAAAAACTAGAAAATAAACTCACTGAAAATGGACATATCATTTAAGAAAGAGAACCATTAGGTCCAGATGTAGGATCTCATGTTGGTCCAGAAACATTTGGTGTTATCTTTATCGCTAAAAATGTAGATAAAATCCCACTTTAACGTTGGAAATGCTCCATCGTTTTCTTTTTTGTGATATATTTTAAAAGGGTGATATTGATGTATATTGAAACTGAACGATTAATTATTACTGAATTTACTTTAGATATGGCAGAAAGTGTACATATCAACTCTTTAGATGAAGACAATCGTAGATTTATCCCAGATGAAGTTTTTGAGACAATTGATGAAGCAAAAGAAACAATTGAATATTTAATGAGTGTCTACGGTACAGTCAATGGGCCTCTTGTGTATCCAGTTCTCTTAAAAGATAGAACGAATATTGGTTATGTTCAAGCAATTCCATTTGATGATGGAACATGGGAAATTGGCTATCATATCGCAAAAAGATATACAAATCACGGATATGCCACAGAAGCAGTAAATGCTTTCTTACCTATCATTATGAATCAGCTGCATATTTCTGAAATTAAAGGGATTTGTCTGGCAGAAAATATCGCATCTGTTCATGTCATGAAAAAAACAGGATTTATAAGACTCTTTGAAGGCTTAGGTCCATATCAAGGTGAAACAAGAAACATTGTAAAGAATATCTATAGATTATAAAATATTAGTTCTTTTAGGAGTGATAACTATGTTTGAAAAGATAGAAAAAACTAGAAAGAAAACACTTATCCTTGTAACAGTTGTCTGGAGTATTGGTATTATTTGTTCAATTTATTTTCTTGTTGGAGGATTAGGCATGAACAAATCAGATGCCAAATATATGAGAACACTTTCTCTGATTCCCTTATTGATAGCTGCAACAATCCACAAGTCTAGATCTGATAAGTATGCAGAACTATTTCGTCTTAACTTTTTTAAAGAAATAGTAGGCAACAATGATTATCAGATTTCATTTGAAAATTCAGTTGGTTTTGGCAGTGCTGAAATCAAAAACTGGGGAATTGTCCCTAACGTTAACTACGCTGTATGCAAAGATGCAATTCGCGGTTCAAAAGGACAAAATGCCTTCCTTCTTTGTCAGATGGATGTTGTAGGCAGAGATCGACTTGAAGGAGCTCCACTATGGTTCAGTGGAATCTACTTGATTTTCAAATTAAAAGAATCATCAAAAGGTACAATTCTATTACGCACAAACGATAACCTGCGTGAAGAGAAAAAACAAAGCCAATTTGGTTTCCTTGATGTCAAATTAAATGCATACATGACAGGAAAGCATAAATTTGATGAAGAGATACATGTTTATGCAGAAAACGAACGATTAGTTCAAATACTGACAGAATCTAGAATGGAAAACTTGTTAAAACTATACAAACATTTTGGATATCGACTTTGGATGGGAATCGTAGATGATGAGCTGCATGTAGCCATCAATGCTACAAGTGGTTTTTTCCTTCCTGGATTGATGAGACCAGTCACTGGAATGCTTCTTGAAAAACAAAAAAAGAGTATGAATGATTTAAAACAGCTTATTGATATGGCTGCAAAGATTGATTAATTAGTCCAAAATGAATATATCCATCAATCAACCCTTAGTTGCGCAATAGTTGGTTGTGTACATTATCTGATCTAGTATAATAAAGATATGAAAAGGGGTGATATTATGAGTGAAGTACTTGTATTGGTTCTTTTCTTTGTTCAAGTCATCCTTCCAGTTCTTCTATGCATAGTAGGGATTTATCTTGTGTTTCTTCTCATGAAAGCGTTAAAACTATATATTCAATCTCAAGAAGGAAGACCTGAATACAGCACAATCAGAGCCTCTCTTGGTGAAACATTGAAAGCTCATCGTGAACGCTGCGGCATGACTCAAGAAGTTGTTGCCAATGCACTGTCAGTCAGCCGACAGGCAGTTTCAAAATGGGAAACGGGGAAGTCAGATCCAAGTACATCCAATTTACTTACACTCGCAAAACTCTACAACATTTCTGTCGAAGAACTTCTTCGAAATGTACATCTTTAGACCGAATATTCGGTCTTTTTTCTTACTTTTGAAAACAGGAAATAAAAAAGAAATTCTTACAATTCCTTTATTTATCGGATAAGCATATCACTTTTACAAAGTCAATCCGGTAATATTTCAGAACAGTACTATCTTGACAAAAGAAAAGTCACGGTTCCATCACCCGTGACCTGCCAAAAACAGAGCAGGGATGAATTCTCTCTGTTTTCAACGGCAAAAGAATACTCCCAGAATTTCAATGAAAAGTTATTGAATTGTTGCTGAATTGTAAAAATGAACTCTATTTCAAGCACTGTGAACTACTTTTTTCACAGTTATACAATTTATAATTAAATATGAAATTCTTACAATCCCTTTATTTATCGGATAAGCATATCATTTTTATAAAGTCAATCCAGTAATATTCCAGAACAGTACTATCTTGACATTTTCATATTTTTTAAACGCAACCATCAGGTGCTAATTTTTAAAGATAGATTGATAGACATTTTTAGATGTACCTTTTATACTTGAATCATTAGGAGTTGATACAATGAACTTAGGAAAAAAGATTTATGAACAGCGAATCAAAAAGAATCTTTCCCAGGGAGATTTGGCAAATCTGTTGAATGTTTCTAGACAATCTGTATCCAAATGGGAAAACAACAATACAGTACCTGATTTAGAAAAAATGATTAAGCTTAGTGAAATCTTTGAGATATCACTGGATGAACTGGTAAAGGGAGAAAAGTCATCTTCTAATCACAATGTACAAGTAATAAAAGAAGTAATCATTCAAGAACCTAAAAAAGAGGGAAGAAAAACTGCAGGTACCATTCTATTCTGCATGGCATTTTTGACTTTTCTTATCATCTTTATGCTTTCCGGATCTATTGGAGGCATACTCTTTGCGATTCCATTTCTAGTCTGTGGAACAATCTGTTTCCTAGCTAAAAAGAATGTTGGTTTATGGTGTGCATGGGCTGTTTATTTATTAGCTGATCTCTACATCAGATGGGCGACAGGGATTACTATTGGACTAGTTAGACTTACACTCATCTATACTCCAGACATGAATTATGCACGTCTTATCATAGCTTGGATTATACTTTTTGTAACATTACTAATAATGGGAATCACTATTTTACGATTTTCAAAATACCCACTAAAACCTGATGTACATCATAAGAAATATCTATTAACAGGATGGGCTATTTTTCTAGTGGTTGTTGTGCTCCATCAGCTCTTTTTACACTCGGAATTTCATATTAATCTGCTTCATTATGTCATTTCTGTACCACTTGCCTACATAATGACATCCATGTTGATTGAGTGGGTAGGCAGAGGAATACTGATTTTTCTTATTATCTACACTCTTCGCTATCAAAGATATCTCCATCAAAACGAATCCATGTCACATGCTTGAAATTCGTTACACATTAAATATACTGTGCAGGGTTGTAAAAGGCTACCCGTCATACGCTATCTCTTGTGAAAGAAGCGGTGGACAGATAAAGGTCGATCTTTCTTGTCATGCGTGGTTTCGACCTTTTTTCTTTTGAAATCTAGCATCACAAATACATGTGATTGTACTGATTATAGAAATCCTCTTCTTACTTTATGTGGTATGCATAAAGTCCAAGACGGGCAACCCTTTACAATCCCTTCATTTTAATTATTCTTTTAAAATACGGAAAACCTCTTTTTTCTATAAAAATAAGCTATAATAACACTATACAAACTGAGAGGAAGATATTATGTCTAGACAATACTGGAGAGGTTCAAATTTATTAAATCCTGTACCTGCAGTGATGGTTTCATGTGCAGATGAAGAGGGAAACGCAAATGTTATGACAGCTGCCTGGGCAGGAACAGTATGTTCAGATCCAGTCATGGTGTCTGTATCCATTCGCAAAGAACGCTATTCTCACGCCATCATTGAAAGAACAGGAGAATTCGTTGTAAATCTAACCAATAAAAAACTCGCAAAAGTCACTGATTTTGTCGGAGTACGTTCAGGACGAGATGTTGATAAGTTCAATCTGGAAGGGGATTTAAAAATCACAAAAGAACCTTCAAAAATCGTAAAAGCTCCATGCATCGCTGAAAGTCCTTTGTGCCTAGAATGTAAAGTTCGCCAAATCATCCGTTTAGGATCCCATGATATGTTTATTGGTGAAGTCGTTAGTACAAATGTCGACGAAAGTTTATTGGATGAAAATGGACGACTCGATCTTGAGCGAGCAGATTTAATCGCATATTCTCATGGAGAATATTATTCTTTAGGAAAGAAAGTTGGGAAATTCGGCTATTCTGTCCAAAAGAAGAAACCTGTCGATAAGAAAAAAGCTGTCAAAAAGACAGTACCCAAAAAGAAAACTCGCAATAAAAATTCAAAATAACTGACATTCTTTATAGAAAGGAGACTCGCTATGAGACGATTCGTCTTTCGTATTATTTTTTCAACCATTGCCTTCATAATAGGTCTTCTCGGTTTTGCCCATTATCAAAACAATGAAAAAGTTGAAGAGGGAGATATGAGTGGACCTGCGATTGTCTGTGCGGAGGAATTCCTGCTGGATGATGCAAGAGTTGTCTCTTTGAGCTTTATGGATATCAGCCTGGATGCATATCAGGAAAAATACAGTGACACACAGTTTAAAAATCAGAAAGTCCATCAGTATTATGTCCATTTTGAACAAGACACTGAAAAAAAAGGGGCTATCTTCACAACAATCCATCATCCAGTATGCAACTCAACAAGATATAGCAAATCTTCCTAATGAATACTATGTTATATTAACACTTCATCTTTTTGAATCTGAAGAAGCTGCTAGAGAATGGTATCTCGAGGATATCTGGTGGCATGGTGTCTGGGAAAAGAAAAAAGAATTACACCAGACAAGTGATGCAACTTGGAATGATATAGAAGTGAGCATCGAAACCGAAGAAGAACTTTATAAGTATCTTGTCCTAGCAGATGCAAAGCGATGGAACTGTGATGAAATTACACTGTTTTATAGCACTGTCAATCTGATCAAAGGCAATCGAATCATGGAGTTGACTTCCAATACAGACCTTTTCAATAACGAACCACCAGAAATCACCATCAATGCGATTTCACGCATTCTAGATTATGATTTTTCTGAAGAAATTGCTTCACTTAACCATAATGAACATGAAGGAGAAAAACAATGAACTGTATCTTTTGTAAAATCATTCAAAAAGAGATTCCTTCAACAATCATCTATGAAGATGAACACACACTGGTATTTATGGACATTGCCAAAGATGTAGATGGCCACATGCTGGCAATCCCTAAGAAACATGTTAAAAACATCCTGGATTGTGATACAGAAACATTGCATCACCTGATGAATACTGTTCAAAAAGTATCTCAGCACTGCATTGACTGCGGATATGACGGCGTAAACCTGTTAAACGCCAGTGGTGAGAGTGCAGGACAATCTGTACCACACTTTCATATTCATATCATTCCTAGAAAACATCAGGATGGTATTGATGCATGGCCCCACTTCAATGGAGCGCTCACTCATCCTGAAATCTTATTTCAATTATTAAAAATGTAGAGGTGTCCTATGGAATTTGTAAAAGTAACAGAACAAAACTCAGAAATATTGAAATCCATCGTCCATGAATTCAGACATCAGTCCATCAGCGATGAAAAAGCACTCAGTTTTATCCATCATCCTAGTATTGTATGTTTCGCTTGCGTTGAACAGGATACAGCTATCGGCTATACCTACGCTTACCGCCTTCCAAGAATGGACAATGGCAATGACATCATGCAGATTTATCATCTGTTTGTCAAAGAAGAATATCGCAGAAAAGGGATTGCTCGCAAACTTATGAACCTTATGCTGAACTATGCTGAAGAAGAAAAGCTCCACTATGTATTGCTTCTTACTGGAACTGATTTCATTCCAGCAAGAAGACTATATGAATCTTTAGGCGGATACAATCACCCAGACTTTAAAGAAACCTATTATTGGTATATTACCGGAAAGCCACAACCTTAATCTTTATGAAAAAACTATATATCAAAAATGAGCTTGCTTTTTCTCTTTTGTGGATTGGCATCTATATTGTTTCGCTAAGTGCAGCTGATGGAATATCCATTGATTTAGGAATTGAAAAGGTTTTGACCGCACCACTTTGTCTTGTATTAAGTGGCTTTCTATATATTTGGATTTCTAAAATGAATCTCAAACAAGTTTATGGTCTTGTCTATCCACATATTTCATTGAAATCTGTCTTGTATTATATACCATTAGTCCTGATTGTATCTGTTAATCTGTGGAGTGGTGTTCAGCTTAACTACACAGTCTTTGAATCGTTTCTTTATGTCATCTCTATGGTATGTGTTGGCTTCTTAGAAGAAATCATTTTCCGTGGCTTCTTGTTTAAAGCTCTTGCTAAAGATAACCTTCTACAAGCTATCATCATTTCAAGTGTTAGCTTCGGATTGGGACATATTATAAATCTTTTAAATGGATCTGATTTCATTCCAACTTTGCTGCAGATTGCCTATGCTATCTCAGCAGGATATCTCTTTACTATTTTGTTTCATACAACTGGATCTTTGATTCCATGCATTGTCACTCATAGTCTATTGAATTCTTTGAGTGCTTTTACAGTTGAACAATCTGCATTGATGGACTATTGTTCAGCTATATTCTTAATGATTGTTCCACTTTGTTATGCATGGTATATACAAAGGTATACTAAACGTCCTCAATAGGACGTTTTTCTATGGAAAAAGTCATTCTTTTTCAAATTGAGATGAATAAGACGCTGCACTATACTTAAATCAGGTTAAGCTTAATCCATAGAAAGAAGGACAAAATGGACAAAACATATACAATCAATGAACTCTCTACCATAACTGGACTCACTACTCGTACACTAAGAAACTATATCAAAGATGAACTTTTGAAAGGGGATAAATCAACAGGACAATGGTTATTTTCCGAAGATAATATCCACTCTTTTGTATCTCATCCTTCAGTACATCCAAGTATTCAAGCTAAAAATAGGGCTATTGTATATGATTTCCTAGGAAATGAACGTAAGAAAACCAATGAAATCTGTACAATAATGGATTTCTATATTTCACAAGATGAAGCCAATGAAATCGTACAAAATATCTGTACACATATCAGTACATCTAATATAGAAAACATTCGCTTCTCATATGAATGTCATGATCAGTATACACGTATTATCTTAAGTGGATATGCTGAAAACATACTTTATATTACAAACATGATTTATCAATAGAAAAGACGACGAATGTTTTATTCGTCGTCTTCGTTTTCATATTCATCTTTTTTCTTCTTGAATTTGTAGATAAACTTACAGATAATGATGCTCACCTGATATAGTGCTACCATCGGAATTGCAGTCATAATCTGAGAGACAATATCTGGAGGCGTAATCACTGCAGCTACAAAAAAGATAGCCACAATCGCAACAGATCTGCCTTTAACAAGCCATTCAGGGTTCAATAAGCCAAACTGAGTTAAAGCACCAGAAATGACAGGCATTTCAAATACAATCCCAAAAATAATGTAGACAGTCATCACAAAAGACAGATAGCTTTCAATTGAAATCTGTGCAGTAATATAATCTGTTGTGTTGAATTTATATAAGAAATTCAGCATAAACGGCATTGCGATTTTATGCGCAAACAGCACACCAAGCACAAAGCAGATAATCCCAAAAATCATTGCAGCCATAAAGAACTGATTTTCATTCTTCTTTAGTCCAGGTGACATGAATGCATAACACTCATAAGCCAAAACTGGAACTGTAATCACAATGGCACATATTCCTGAAATACCCATATGCTGAATCATCAATTCCTGAGGACTCAAGTAAACAAACTGATATCCATTGTCAATTCCCATCTGAGTCAGCATATCAACAATCACACTTGCCTGAGACAGGAACACAACAAAACCAACAATCAGCACAGCCACACAAACAATAATACGATTTCTCAGCTCTTTCAGATGATCTGTTAAGCTCATCACCTGTTCGCCATCTTCATTGATATTGACTTGTTTCTTATTTTTTGCCATGGCTGGACAACACCGACCTATTCTTCGTCGTCAGAATTGCCTTCTTCAGAAACGCCTTCTTTGAAGTTCTTAACTGTTTTACCTACCATTTTAGACAGCTTAGGCAACTGTTTTGGACCAAAAATAATCACTACGATAGCCAAAATGACTAACAATTCATTCATACCAATTTTCATATTAACCCTCCTGTACAGCTTCCGCTGCTTCTTCCTTTGTTTCTGCTGCAGTTTCTACAGCTTCTGTCTTTGTTTCAGCACTTTCTTTCTTTGGTTCTTCTTTACCAATTGAATTGATTGATTTCTTTAAATCATTTGTCGTATTTTTCAATTCTTTTACAGTGCTGTTGATTGGCTCAACCGCTTCTTTAAGTGGCTTTGCCACTTCATTCATTGGTTCAACAACTTCTTTTTGAATCTCGTCTGTCAGCTCACTTGTCACTTTTCTGATTTCTCTCAATGCTCTGCCAAATTTCTTTGCATAATCAGGAAATTTATCAGGACCAATTACAATCAGGGCAACAACTGCAATGACAAGAAGTTCCATCCATCCTATTTTCATACAATACCCCTTTATTAACTAGGATTATTATAGCACAATCCTTTTATTTTGACAGTCAATATTCAATTATTTTATATTTTTTATTAAATAATATTGACTGTTAACTACATCGAATGAGCACATTGACACCTTCAAATTCTTTTTCAATACGCAATTTAAGATCATTTGCAGTTTTCATCTGATGTATATCCTTAAATGCGATGACAAATTTCCAGCATTTCATCACTTTTGAAGTAAATCGAGATGCAGATCTTTCTAATAACTTCAACAGTTCATCCAGTCTCTCTTCTGTACTCTCTTCATTCAAATGAATACGAAGTTCTGCCGTACATTGAAATTTTCTAATTTCATTCATCATTAAATCAAATCCATACCAGGCATTCATACGCTCTCCTGCAGCCTCAATATAATTATCAGGATGCAATAAATTCACTTCAAGAACTAAGTCCTTGTTTAAAAGTTCTGCTTTGTCCAATTCTTTCAATAATAAGTACTTGCGATACAAATCTGTTTCTGTCTTGAGTCCGCTAAGTTCTTCCTGCATCTGATTTAGATATGGAGTTGATTCCAATGAACTAAGTATTTCAACATCTTTCTTATCTAAGCCTTTATTTTTCTCCTTCCACACTGCAGGAGTCATATGAAACTCATCCATAAAATAACGATAGAAATACTTTGAATCACTAAATCCACATTCTTTAATAATTTCAGTATGACTCAATTCATGAAACAATAATAGTTCTTCTGCCTTTTTAAGTCGAACCTGATTCAAGCACTCTAAAAAAGTCATTCCAGTCATATTCTTAAATTGTGTCGCTACATATGTTTTCTGCATCCCTAAATACTCAGATATATCCTGAAGACTCATCTTCTGGTTTAGATTTTGATGAATCAGATTCATAATCTGTAAAATCCAGTTCATTTGTGCATCATTTATATATGAAGCTCTATTTCCAGCATCATTCAATGCATGATAATCTGAAATTAAAGCATCACAGATTTCCTGAATCAGATCCTCTTTTTCCTCTTTCAATGCAAACTGAATTAAATTCTTAAGAAAGACACAATCACGATATATTTCCGCCATTTCCTTTTCCTGATCCTGTGAACCCACTGAATCCATCAAAGGCAGCTGATGCATCCAAAATGCGTCATCATGATTCAACAATTCTGTATCAAGCTCAATCCATTCTACAACACATCCAGCTATAGAATACACCGAATACACATCATTTTTATTAATAAAAAAGACTTCTCCTTCTTTGAATTCTTTGACAGAAGAAAAACGTTTAACTATACAGCTTCCTTCCAGCACAAAAACAATCATCACATTCTGATGAGAAACAGAAAGAGGAATCTCTTTAATACGTAGAATTTGACAAGAAAATGACTTCATAAACAACCTCTAAGATTGATTATAACATAAAACATCCCTGTGAAGTTCACAGGGATGTCTAGTTCATAAAATTTTTTAAAGAATCTACCTCTCTTTGTAGAGTTTCTTTGCAAAGCTAACAAAATCATTTATTTCAGG
Source organism: Erysipelotrichaceae bacterium (assembly GCA_017473335.1). GTDB lineage: Bacteria > Bacillota_I > Bacilli_A > Erysipelotrichales > Erysipelotrichaceae > RGIG1896. Next base: position 20,521 of record JAFULN010000010.1, on the reverse strand, counting down.
TCGATTATCCTGTTTCATCCAGCCAATTTCCATTTTCACTGTAGGACATCCTAACAAAGGAACTTTTATCATGCCAGGAACTTCTGTAGATGCTAGCATCGGTAAAACAAGCATACCTTTTTGAGATCGAACCATAATCAATGCACTTTCAAAACTAGATGAGGAATACGTTAAATCAGCACCTGCCTTAATTAAATCAATGATAATTGGTTTCTGCACAGCTGCAAGAAAATCAGTGTTTGCCCCAGAATTGGCAATACGATGTCCTTTTAAATCAGCCATTGTTAAGCTTTCTTTTGAAGAAAATGGATGTTCTGCCTTCATTAATACATAATAATTTAATTCATACAGTGGTTTAAAGGTAATATCAAAACATTCTTCATGTTCACAACTGTAGAAAAAGCCAATATCAATTCGTCCTGACCTCAAATCATCCAGCTGTTTCCCATCATTTTGAGGTAAAATATCAATTCTAGAGTGTAAATGCTTCTGATAGAAGTTCTCAACAAGTTCTGTCATTCGATCATAATCAAACAGTTTACGAATGCCCACACGCAGATGAGAATTGTTGGTACGCTGAATTTCCTGTGTTTTCTTCACAGCACGCTGATAAAAAGAAATCAGCTGAATAGCATCATGATAAAAGGATTGTCCAGCAGGAGTTAAACGACAGTGACGTGTACTTCTTTCAAACAAAGTCACATCCATTTCTTTTTCCAATGTACGAATTTGATAGGTGATTGCTGGCTGAGAAATGCACATTTGTTCTGCAGCACGCACAAAACTAAGTAATTCAGCAACCTGCACGAAGCATTCTAATTGATATAATGTCATAATGATTACTCCTTTTTATCATTATATCTTATGTTTTTGTATTTATAAATGTTTTTTATTAATAAAGGGTAAAACTTGAATTTCTCAACAGTTCTTATATGTTATATAATTAACAAGTAAAAGGGGTTCTTCATTGCCCCATACAAAAATACAATCATTTTGTATTAAGGAGGAGAAAAATGAAAAAAGGAATTTCTAGACGTGAGTTTCTGAAGGGCGCTGCTGCTGGTGCTGTCACTGTAGCTGCTGCTGGTATGCTGGGTGCATGCACAACTTCAGGAAACGACACTCCAACTACTACTCCAGAACCTACACCTGTACCTGGTGGAGATGGAAAGTATGTCACTAAGGCTGTTGGTCATGAAAGCTTTGTTCATGTAGCAACAACATTCTTTGATGGCAAGATCACTGCTTGTGAAGTTCTGCAGCATGAAGAAACTATCGGTATCGGTAACTATGCATGCGCACGTATTCCAGCTGCAATCGTTGCTGCTCAGAGCATTAATGTACCTAACGTTCGTGGTGCATCTATTACTTCTGCAGCTATCAAGACTGCAGTTAAGGAAGCTATCGAACTGGCTGGCTACAATGTAGATGATTTCTCTGCTGAAGTAACTAAGCCTACAGACAATGGTGTTTATGAAGAAACAGCTGACGTTGTTATCGTTGGTGCTGGTACTTCTGGTCTGGTTACAGCTTGTCGTCTGCTTGAAGAAGGATACAGCGTAACTCTGATTGAAAAGCGAGATATCCCAGGTGGATCTATGGCTATGACTTACGGTGGTTTCGCTACTGCTGGTTCTCAGCTGCAGTTCAACTATGACGTAGATGGTGCTTATGCAGCTTCTACTTATGGTTCTGTTGAAGCTATGATGAACTTCTGGAAAGTCATGACTAAGTATCACAGAACTGAATTCTTCACTGGTGAAATGCCATATATGACTGCTCAGTATTCAACTGCTGGTAAGGTTCTTGACTGGATGAACAGCATCGGTATCGGTTTCAACACAATCGGCAACTTCGAAGGTGCTACTCAGTACGGTTTCGCAACTCCTTACATGGCTCCTGGATGCTATGAAGGCGGTGCTGGTTATGCAATGATGTTCATGGCTCAGCGTGTTGAAAAGTACCCTAACGGTAAGATCATCTACTCTACATCTGTTGATCAGCTGATCAAGGATGAAACTGGTAGAGTTGTAGGTGTTCATGCTAAGGGTGAAAACGGTGCTGAATACACAATCACTGGTAAGGCAGTATGTCTGGCAACTGGTGGTTTCGCTAAGAACAAAGAAATGCTGCAGAAGTACAGCAAAGACTATGCTGATTTCTTCTTCAACTGCGCTTCTTGCTCAACTGGTGAAGGTATCCAGATGGGTATCGATGCTGGTGGATATGTTGAATGTGAAAACCGTCCACTGCCTGCTTACCTGTCTTCTTACAAGAGCAAATTCGAATTGGCATTCATCCACAGCACAGCTCCTGGTATCATGGTTAACGTAAAGGGTGACAACATCGGTAACATCATTTCTGACAACCACTACACAATGGCTAAGGCTAAACTGAACCCTGAAAACGGCGATACATTCTACTATGTATTTGACGAAGCTTCAGCTGTCAAACTGCGCGATTCTGAAGCATATGGATTCAACGGATACACTGCAATGTTCGAAAAGGGCGAAGCTGTTCATTATGATACAGTGGCTGCAGCTGCTGAAGCATGCAACCTGCCTAACCTGCAGGCTTCTATCGATGCAAACAACACTGCTGCATTGTCTGGTGAAGCTGATGCTTGGGGACGTAAGAACTGCCCATATATCGAAACTCGTACAGGTATCTGGATGATCCAGGTTGATCCTACATTCTATCTGACAACTGCTGGTCTGGCTATCGACGTTGACTGCCACGTACTGAACACTGACAAACAGCCAATCGCTGGTCTGTATGCAGCTGGTGACGTTTGCGGTTCTATCGAAGAAAAAGATGCTAAGCAGTATGGTATGGGATTCGATGCTGCACTGTGCTACGGTTACATCATGGGTGAAACCCTGAAGAAAGAACTGTAAGATACAGTACAATTGAAATTCTAAATGAAACACCCTGTGAAATATCACAGGGTGTTTTTTCTATGAGATTGTATGCTTTCGATTATTATTCAGCGGAATAAATATTTTTTAGTTTATCCAATAATTTTGATAATTGTTCATCGGCCACTTTAGAACATACTCGTACAGTAATTTCTGTTCCTTCTATAAAATCACATGTTTTAAGTGCTTTCTCTAGTTCAATTTGCTGATCATCAAAAACTAGATAAGCCATAGCATACTTATCTTTCCAAAGTGTCTGGAATTTGAAAGAATTGATCACCGCATGTATCTTACTAAGTTCAATCTTCTTTGTATTCACCTTCACCCTGAAATTTTCTTCCGCATAGTAATTTCCTTCCACCAAATACTTCATAATCTCTTTTGAAATATTAGATTCAGGCTTCTGTTTCAGTACACCTTGTTCATACAGCTGTGCGTAAGTTCCTTCCTCAACGCTAATACCATCAGGTATCATTAATAGTATTTTATTTTCCCAGTATTTCTGACAAGATTTATTCAACTCAGTTCCAATTCCCTTGCCATAGCTTTGCGCAACAAAAGTCATAGAAGACAACTCATAATTTCTTGCTCTTTCAAGATGATAGCTAAATACTAACGGTGAAAGATCTCCTAATTTGTTCAATCGATATGCTTCATGAATTTCATCTTCATACAGACGACTGCCTTGATTCAAAAGCAAACACTTCCACATCATCGTATCTTCATCGCTCAAATTCAGTTGTTTCTGTTCTACCATTTTCAGTACAAGATGACAAATTCGTGAATTCGCTTTATCCAGTTCACGGAAATATGCAAAATAAGCATCTTCATATTGACCTGCATCATATAAAAGATCCCCTATGTCAAACGACGCTTCATTCACACCCAATTCATAGGCCTGTTCAAAAAGTACCATTGCCTGTTCATTATCTTTATGAACTCCTTGTCCGTGCTGAGTCATTTTGCCTAACAAATAGATTGCTTCAGCATTCTCTTGTTTTACCAATGTATTCAACTGAGGTAAAAGTGTCTTGAATTTCTTTTCACTATACAGTGTCTTCACCGTATCAAAACCATTGTCTAACTTGATTTCAGATTCATATTTCATCAGTTCTTTATGTACTTGTTTCATCAAATGAGTCAGGTTTGTATTTATTTGATTTGGAGCTATAGCACATATGATTTGGTCATTAAAAGTCATGAAAGCTACTTTCTGTCCAGCTTTAATACCTATAGGTTTCATAAATGCATCTGATGGACACCACTCAAATAACTCAGATGTTTCCGCATTTTCAAAGACAAAGGTTTCATGATTCACAGACTCACAAATTGCAGGAATAGTCCCAACTCTCCAGAAGTCATCTTCATTTTTACCAATCGTCATTAAATACAAATTCGCAAATATAGTTGCTGCAAAAGCTTCGGGCATTTCATCACTTTCAACAACTAAATAAGCTGGTCTAATTCTTCTTGTATAGTAATACTCAGAGGATGGATATGCATGGATATCAAGCATATTAAAAGGTTCATCGCCATACATCATAACCGTTGCAGTCTTTTCAAGATCCTTAAGTCCTTCTATGAAAACTTCTTTTCTTTCATTCAGCGAAGCATGAGACGCAAACCAAATAGGTACTTCAACTTTACGCTTTTTGTTTTTTGTCCATCTTTCCGCAATCTTGCATGTTAGTCTAATCGTTTCTAAATCATTATCAAAAGCAAACTCTTTTCTCAACAATTCTCGATAAACATCATCTAAAATAACTGATTTTTCAGCCTCTTTCAAACATTGTTTTGCCACTTCAAGGGCTGCTGATTTCATCTGTTCATCTTTTAAAGATACAATCAGATCACGCAAAGTCTGCAATGCTTTTTCTACTTCTTTAGCTTTCAGATACATCTTAGAAAGTTTCAGTTTACCTTCTGGTGTACTAGATTCATTCAATTTACTGTACAGCCATGCCTGTGTATTTATACGAATGTATCTTAATGCTGATGAATCAGCATCTAAAAGCTCATGAATTGCCTGCGAGTGACCTCTTGCAGCTGCAATAAGATAACAACTAAGTGATTTATGATAGTTTTCTCTTAAATCCGCAATCTGAGCATAAGCCTCCGGAAATCGAATCTTGAAACGATTGTAATCAGCCAAGATTTTTTCCCTTATCTTTTTTGCTTCCTGATAATCAGATTCTAATTGACTTCTTCGCAGAAGATTTTGAAGTTCAATTTTACGAGGATCATCTTTTTTCCACAATGACTCTGCATACTCAATAGCTGTTTCTGCATATTCATATCCATAAGCTAATCTAGGATATTCCATCACAGCCTCTACAAATCTCTGCTTCCCCTGTAAATATCCTTGAGAAATAGCATAGACCATCTCTTTTCCTTTTTCTGCATTTCCTTCCAGTATAAAAGAAAGATAAGCTTCATTGAACACTGTTTCCGCATCAAACACTGCATCTTCTGCCAATATCGCATGACGATACAATCCTAATGCCAGCTCATGATTACCTTTTTCATAGAAATATTTTCCTAAATATGCATTCACCTGAAATAAACAAGGATTAGAAAGATAAATCTCCATCATTTCCTGTATCTTTTTTCCCTCAGGAAGTTTAGATACTGCCTTGACTTGTTGTTTTGACTGATTAATCTTTTCCTCAGTAAAAATTGGAATATCATATCCTGATATCATCGTTCCTAATTCATCGGCATAATCAAGAACATGTTCATCTTCTTCCACCAATTCATTAAAATAAGTGATTACACGACTTTGAGCCTCTTCGTCAAGAATTGCCATATTCTGAATTATATAATCCATCAGATAACGTTTGGCTTCAATGGATTCCGATTCACCACGACATTCACATACTGTGTATAGCTTTTTCAACAATTCTTCTCCATCTAAATCATCTCTCTGAGATTGAATCTGAATCAATAGAGAATGAAGATTATTTGAACGCAGTGCTTCTTCCATCAAATGAAATGCTTTAGCTTTGTCTTTTTTGACACCTGCTCCACATAAATACATTTGTGACAACTCTCCACGTGCATCATATGAACCATAATCAATAGCCTTTTGATACAAAGCTGCTGCTTTCTGTGCATCCTGAACAACCCCGATACCTTGATAAGTCATTTTAGCTAATCGATTCAAAGAAGAAATAATATTTTCATCTGCACCTTTTTCATACCAGTACAAACCTTCATCAATATTATATTTATGAAACTGTTCATTACAGTATAGATCTCCTAGCTGTGTATAAGCACTTCTCATCCCTTTTTGTACAGCAGTCAAAAAATACTGCTCAGCTTCATCATATTCTTTTCGATCAAGATGATATTTTCCTAAACTCAAATAAACTTTTGGATAATTCTTCTCTTTAGCCTGCATGTACCAGTTATAGGCAATCTCATCATTTTTAGGAACACCTCGTCCATAATGATACGCATCACCTAAACTGATTTTCGCAAAATCATAATTTCTTTCTACTGCATCTAAATAATACTTCAATGCTGCCGCATCATCACTAGGATATTGGATATTCATCTCACCCAATAGATAAGCTGCTCTAGAATTACCAAGTTCATAGGACTTCAGATAATATTCTTTCGCCAGTTTTGTATCCCTTGGACAACCATACCCATAACGAGCCATATCTCCCATGCTGATTAAAATAGAATCTTTATTTTTACCATCTAGTTGAAGCCCCTTTTCAGCCCAATACCATGCCTTGTCATATTGCTTTCTTGTACGATATATTGTCATTAAATTCGATGCAGAATAGTAATGTCCATTTTCTGCACCTTTTTCATACCAGTAGATAGCACGGTTTTCATCTGGACGAACATATTTTCCTTTAACATAATAAATACCAAGACTATTACAACTATCTATATTCCCATTAAAGATCGCACTTTCAAGGAAACACTGAAAAGCCTCTTCATACCTCTTCATTGCATCCAGTTTCCATCCATAAGCTTCTAAATCAATGTACGCATCTGTCCAAGCATTGATGATGCTTGCCATTTGAGTATCTGGCATTCTAAACTTAACAGACTTTATCTGATTCTTCAGATCATAAACATCCACTTCTCCATATTTACCACTTCTGGCCATTTTTATATTATTTAACTTAAATACCAGACCTGTAGATTCAATAATTTCACGTGTCGTTACAACTGTCCAGTTTGGCTTAAATAACTTGGATTCATCATGAAATACAACTACCTGAGATAAATCAATAGAAGGAACATATTTTAAAATAGAGCGACGATGAGCATCTGTTAAAGCACATCCACGAATTAATCCAGGAATAGTAACATATTCATATATCTTATTTTCATAATACTTTCTGTAATTTTGTGAAGGCTTCTTTTTGGTGATGAAATCCTGTTCCACTTTTAAACCATCTACACCTGATGTAGATTCGTTCTTTTGTGATTTTGCTGCTTTTTCAGCTTCAATACGTTCTCGACGAGCTTTCTCTTTCTGAATTAGAACCTTTTGTTCATCTGTCATAGATGCTTCCAGCGCTTTTCTTGCAAGCTCTTCTTTTCGCTGTGACAGCAAACGTTTTTGTTCTTCCAGCTGTCTTCTTTTTTCTTCCAGTTTTGCGATTTCACTCATCAGCTATCACCAGCCTTTTTTCTATTGTAGCATAGAAAAAGCAGGACTTATCATCCTGCATAACTCATTTTAATATTTTCACAACAATAGAATTACATTAACTTTTTAAATAACGCATTCCAAAGTAGAATATGACAAAAATCAATCCTCCAAGTACAAGAAGTTTAATCATCACTTCAAGACCAATGACAACTTCCACTAAGGATGCAGCTAATCCAGCAATCAGAAAACAAACACCAGCACCTATCAGATTGTTGATTTTATACCCAGCAATAGCTGCCACAATCATAAATACAACCACAAACAATGACATTGCTTTATGCCAGATATTGAAACTTTCAGGAATCATAAGTAATACAACGAGCACAACAAAAGCAGTAATGACTGACATCAACGAGATTTTCTTCGTTTTCTCAGAAGCAGCCTTAGCCTCTTGCTGCTCTTTCAATGATTGTTCTTCTAACTGCTTTCTCTGTTCTTCAATTACTCTTATCGCATTTTCTTCTGCAAGCTTTTTCTTTTCTTCCTGCTTAGCTCTCTGCTCTGCTTCTTCAGCTTCTTTCAGCTGACGCTCCAAAGCTAAACTCTCTTCTTCTAATTTTCTCAGCTCTTCTTCAATTTGCTGTTCTACATCTGTCATTTTCTGATCCTGTTCCATAAACAACCCCCAAGATAGAATTCTACTTGTATTTTATCATATCAGCAATAAATCTGTACATTCTCTCACTGTTAGAACTTTTCTTTCATATTTCTTCAGAAATAATTCATATTTTACTAACAAATATCTTCAGAAATCAAGCAGATAATAGATGTCATATCCTAAAGAGGAGGACTTCTATGATATTTGATATTCTATATGAATTCTTTACTATGACAATGGATACCCCTAAGATGTATGGAAACTTTCATCTATGTGCCTTATTTTTAACCTTGATTGTCACAGTTCTGCTTTGTCATCAAAGTAATAGATTCTCTTTTGAACCCTGGAGAGTCATCTTTACTACTTCGTTGCTTGTACTTTGTTTAGAGGTGTATAAACAGTTTGTTTACAGTTTTACATGGAATGGAACGACTCTCACATTTGATTATCAGTGGTACGCTTTTCCATTTCAATTTTGTTCAACTCCAATGATCATTGGTTTACTTACAGGGATTTGGAGGAAAGGAAAAATACATGATATGCTATGTTCCTACCTGGCAACTTACTCACTGTTTGCTGGAATATGTGTCATGTTGTATCCATCTACAGTATTTATTGATTTAATTGGTATCAACATTCAAACCATGGTATGTCATAGCTCTATGATTGTTATCGCAATCTATTTGTTCTATACAGGTCACATAAAACTGGAAATACAAACAGTATTCAAGGCACTTCCTGTATTTCTTATTCTTGTTGGGTGTGCAGTCATTATGAATGAAATTGCATTTTACAGCGGTCTTTTAGAAACAGAAACATTCAATATGTTCTTTATCAGTCCACATTGTTCACCTGAATTGCCTGTCTACTCTTCTATACAGAACTTAGTCCCATATCCTATCAGTTTACTTATTTATATTTTCGGATTCACGATAGCAGCTTCACTCATTCTTATCACACTTAAAATAATTACTCAATGGATGACCCAAGAAGATGATTTAGATCTAGCAGAATATGAAAAGTAACTCATCTTTTAGAAACTCTTAAGAAAAGCTTTAGAGAAGTCATAACTAACGCTTGTTATAATGAAACCAACAAAAGGAGACAGAAGCATGAAGAAATTAACTAAATATATGATAACTGCAGCTATTCTGATAAGTTTAGCTGGATGCGGCAACATAAGAAACGTGAAGATTATAGACTGGACACCCTCTGAACTTTACACTGATAAAGACATTCATAAAGCCATCAATGTCATTAAGACTGAATTTGCACTCAAATGGGATGGCTGTACTTTAACAGAAATTACATATGCTGGTGATGATGTATCCCTGGCACATCAGGATTGGGCTCTCAGAAACAACGCAAGTGAAGTGATTGTGTTGACTTCTTCCTTTGATGTTGACTCTTCAGGAGCAGATGGATCATTAAATCCAAACAGCACCTATACAAGATGGAGCTGGATTCTGATAAGAGATGAAAAAGGATACTGGAAACATGTTGATCATGGCTATTAATACTAAGAAACTGAAAGGAGATAACCCATGAAAATATGGATTGATATTCTATTTTTAACGATTCTATATATTTTTGTATTCCATAAATCATGGAAAAAACAAGGAAAACAAATATTCCTGTCAAAAACACTCATGTATATTTACTTAGGATTTGTCCTACATTTGACTCTAATGCCTGTTTTGACATCATTGCCTTTTGTATTTGATCACCCATATCACCCAATGAATCTGATACCATTTGCAGGTGTTATGAATAATAGAGGAGATTTTATAAGACAAGTTGGTTTCAATATTATAATGACAATCCCTTTTGGATTCCTGTTTCCACTCACCAAGAAATACAGCAAAAAGAATCTCTTCCTAAAAACGGTTATGTCTACTTTCTTATTGAGTTTATGTGTTGAATTGTTGCAGCCTTTACTCCACGAATTTAGAGTAGGGGATATCACAGACCTTATCACCAATACAACCGGTGGAGCAATAGGATACATACTCTATATTATTTTACAACCCAACAAACTTCTGAACTATTTGATTCATTAAACATTCTAAAGTTCTACTGTATCTATTCAAAAAGAAGCAGAAACACATCGCTTTACTTACGTTGTTTCTACTTCTTTTTTCTTTTGTATCTGTGTTATCAAGACTCTTTTACTGATTTACCACAAATATGTTCAGGTGTAAGAACCAGTAAGAGGGTACGATGTGCATGATGTTTGATTTCATCTTGTATATATTCATCATCTTGAGTGAACTGATGACTTAGCTTTGTTGTTATATGAATGATTCGTTCTAAATCATCTGAGATTTCAACAGTCCCAAACACAATCACACTTTTAAAGTTTAAAGCCCATTCTCCTTCTTCACAACTACCTTCATCATAAACACAGAAAGACACTTTATTTTCTTTTCTCAACGCTTCTAAACGATGTCCTGTTTTCCCACAGTGAAAATAGATTTTTCCATCTTCTTCATTGTACCAGTGATTAATTGGCATACCATACGGATAGCCTCCATCCCCTAGCACAGAAAGAACTCCACGCTTTTCTGTTTTTAAAATTCGAATGCACTCTTCCAAAGAAAGCATCTGTTTTTTTCTTGACAGTTCTCTAAACATGGAAATCCCTCCATCAATCATTACTATTGCTGTAAAAATTATATCAAACACGCCTATTAAAAGAAATATAACCAGTAAAAATGCGATGATAGATTCATCGCATTTTAATAAGCTTTTAATAAATCAAGTACTTTTTGTGAATCTTCTTGATCATTAACTAAATGATTCACTATTTTTTCATTGATTAAGACTTCTCTTTTAAGTTCACTTAACGCCGTTAGAAGTATCTTTTTATGATCAAAAGCAAGATGATTCAAATCAAAAGATTCATGTGTACATTCATTTTCAAGATAATATTCATGATCTTCTGATAAGCGAATCAAAAACCATTGTGCATCTTTCGCATCATCTCCCGATTGAACGCCAATTAATTTGCTTCTTTCAATCAAAGATAAATACGCAATACTAATTACTCTCATTCTAGGATCTCGCTGTACAGCCCCAAAAGCCTGAACTTGTTTCAAATAATCTGCATCAACATTAGTTTCTTCTTTTAACTCACGGCGTGCTCCATCTTCAAGACTTTCGTGAATATCTAAAAATCCTCCTGGAATTGCCCAGTAATCTTTAAATGGATGCTTCTTTCTTTGAATTAAAAGAACTCTCAAAGCACTAATATTCTCATCTGTGCTCATTACAATAATATCTGTAGTCACTGATGGTTTTTCATACTTGTTTTTATCATAAGTTTTTAAAAATTCTTTTTCTGTTTGTTCCATGTTTATCCTGTTCCATTAAATACGAATAGCGGAGAAATAATTCCCCGCTATATCCTGAAACACTTAGAAGTCTACATCAAGATCGTAGTAGCAGCACTTCAGCAGCTTTTCCATTTCTTCCTGTGTAGGAATACGAGGGTTGCTTCCTGTACATGCATCAGAAATTGCATTTGCAGCAATTGATGGCAGACGATCCAGGAATACTTCTTCAGGTACAAATCCTGTTTCTGCTGGAAGGCCATTTGCACCATAATGATTGATTGACTGAGGAATATTCAATTCATCATTCATCTTACGTAAGAAGGCAATCAACAAATCAACCTTTTCATCATCATTATTTCCACCCAGTCCAATGAAGTCAGCGATATGTCCATAACGTACCTTTGCAGTTTCATCTTTTGAGTTAAACTTGATAACCTTTGGAAGATACATTGCATTTGCTGCACCATGAATAATGTGTGCACCATAATCTTCAAAAATAGCACCTGTTTTATGAGCCATTGAATGAACAATACCCAGCAGAGCATTAGAGAATGCCTGACCAGCAAGACACTGTGCATCATGCATATCAGCACGGCAGCTCATATCACCATTGTATGATTTTACCAAATTTTCTTTAATCATTTTAATTGAATGCAGAGCTAATGGATCTGTATAGTTGCAATTTGCAGTTGAAACATATGCTTCAACAGCATGTGTCATAGCATCCATACCTGTGTGCGCAACCAGTTTTGCTGGCATTGTTTCAGCCAATGAAGGATCAACAATCGCTACATCTGGTGTAATTTCAAAGTCTGCCAAAGGATATTTAATCCCTTTTGTATAATCAGTAATTACAGAGAATGCAGTTACTTCAGTAGCAGTTCCTGATGTTGATGGAATCGCACAGAAACGAGCTTTATTGCGCAGCTTAGGAATTCCAAATACAACACACATCTGTTCAAATGTAATTTCAGGATGTTCATATTTAATCCACATTGCTTTTGCAGCATCAATAGGAGATCCGCCACCCATCGCCACAATCCAGTCAGGTTCAAACTCAGTCATAACCTGAGCTCCTCTCATAACTGTTTCCACAGATGGATCTGGTTCAATACCTTCAAAAATTCTAACTTCCATACCAGCTTCTTTCAGATAATCTTCTGCCTTCTGAAGGAAACCATTGCGCTTCATCGCTCCTCCACCAACACAGATGATTGCCTTTTTACCATCCAATGTTTTTAATGCTTCTAAAGCACCTTCGCCATGATATAAATCTCTAGGCAGTGTAAAACGTTTCATTTTTGTCCTCCTTCGGTGTTCTTAACACCCATGTGCTATTATATGCTAATAAATTCACAATTTCAATATATTTTGTTATTTTTTTCACATTTTATTTCTCTAAATTTCTTGTTTCTTTTCATCTTAGTTTATTCATCATCTATTATCTTCAAAAATACAGCCATATAGAAAAAGAGTAAGTTTTGAACTTACTCTTGAACTAATTCAGCATTTTTTAATAGTTTGTTATGACAGTATACCCAGAAGAATCCCTGAATAATACTTGTGATTGTCCAGCTGATTGGGAAGCACATATAAATAACATCCAATGTGCGATGCATAGGGAAGACTGTCCACAGCCAAGTTAAACGAACACCACAGATTCCCACAATCATGACTGCTGTTGGAAGTGTAGAATAGCCCATACCACGCATTGAGCAGACAAAGACATCCAAAATACCATTTAACACAAGGAACAGAGCTACCCAGAACAGACGACTCATACCAGCTTCGACAACTGCTGGCTCGCTTGTATAGAATCCTAAGAAGAAATCTCCAAAGTACCAGACGATAAAGCCCATTGACAGAGCTGCAATCATATCCAGAATCATTGTTGTCTTAAAGATTTCTTTAACACGTCCATAGTTTTTAGCACCAATGTTTTGACTAGTGAATGTGATACAAGCTTGTGTAAAGGCCATCATTCCAATATAGACAAAGTTTTCCACATTAGCACCAGCACTGTTTCCTGCAACAATTGTAGATGAATCAAACGAATTGATACTGGACTGTACTACTACATTGCTTAATGAGAAGACCATACCCTGAATACCTGCAGGGACACCAATTTTTACAATGTTCCAAACCATCGATAAATCAATACCCAGTTTTTTGAAATCTAAACGAGTTGCATCTTTTTCTTCCATCAGTGTCTTGCATACCATTACTGTTGAAACTGCCTGTGAAATCACTGTCGCAATCGCAACTCCCGCAACACTCATATGAAAGAACACAACAAAAATCATATTCAAAACAACATTCGTAATGCCACTAATACATAAGAAGTACAGAGGACGCTTTGTATCTCCTTTAGCACGCAGAATAGAAGCACCAAAGTTATAAATCAATCCAAAGAATGTCCCTACAAAATAAATACGCATGTACAATTCACTTAAACCAATAATATCACTTGGTGTAGACATCATTTCAAGCAAAGGTCTTGATAAGAAATATCCTATACCCGTTAATAAAATCCCACTGACTGCAGCTAAAGTAATTGAAGTATGTACTGCTTTTTCAATTTTATCATGATCTTGTGCGCCAATATATCGTGCAATCAGTACATTGCTTCCCATACTTAGACCATTGAAAAGTGAAATCAGCAGGAAACACAGCGAACCTGTTGCACCTACTGCTGCAAGTGCCTGTTCTCCTGCAAATCGTCCAACAACCACCGTATCTGCTGCATTAAACAGCATCTGCAGAAAATTCGTTGCCATCAGTGGAACCGAATAAATCCAAATATTCTTCAACAACGGTCCATGAATCATATCAATAGACTGTGTCTTCTTTAACGACATAAGCTATCACCCCATACAAACATATATCCATGATATCACAAATGTACAGATTTTCATAACTGATTTTCATTTGTTACTGAAAACTCAAGTGATATTTTCATCATTCTGTCACAGTCTTTTGTATTTCTCAAAGATGCGTTATAATAGTTTTCATGGAGGTATTCCTATGCATTATAAATATTGTCCTGAATGCGGACTTAAACTCATTGATAAAGAAGCAGGAGACGATGGATTTGTCCCTTACTGTACAGCCTGTGAAAAATACTGGTTTGATTCTTTTGCCAGCTGTGTCATCATCATGGTCGTCAATGAATTTGATGAAATTGCCATGTTATCTCAGCCATATTTGTCCACAGTACACCGTAATTTTGTCTCTGGATACATTTCTGTAGGTGAAACTGCAGAAGCTTGTGCAATGCGTGAAGTAGAAGAAGAATTGGGTATTAAACTTGAATCTCTTGTATCTACAGGTACATACTGGTTCTCAAAAAGGGAACAGCTCATGCATGGCTTTGTCGGATTTGCCAAAAAACAAGATTTTACTCTCTCAAGTGAAGTCGAAGATGCACAATGGATACCTCATCAAGAAGCAGAAAAACTCTTTTTCCCAGCCCGTGTAGGAAGCATCATGCCTTTAATGTATCAGGATTATTTAAAAATGAAAGAAAAGAATCATGCAGACAATCATTAAATATTATCATGAACTCACTCTTGATGAACTGTATGAAATCCTTCAATTAAGAAATTCAGTCTTTATCGTTGAACAGAACTGTCCTTATTTAGACATCGATGATAAAGACAAACATTCTCTTCATGTCTTCATCAAAGATGAACAGGGAATACAAGCTTATTTAAGAGTCTTGGAAAAGGGGATTTCTTTTGATGAGGTTGGCATTGGAAGAGTCATTGCTAGAAAAAGAAGATGCGGACTTGGAACAGAAGTCTTAAAAGCAGGTATAAAAGCTGCACAAGAGATCTATCATGCAGAAAAAATCATTCTTGAAGCACAAATCTACGCTCGCACACTCTATGAAAAACAAGGATTCATACAAACTTCTGATGAATTTTTAGAAGATGGCATCCCACACATACAAATGACACTCCAAATATGAATCCCAGAAATACTGGGATTTTTACTTTTTATGTTACGTTTTTAAAAAGAATATTTAAAATGAAGGGATTGTGCAGTCTTGTCGTCTTGGACTTATGCATACTCCATAAAGAAAATAGCAACTCTTTATCATCAGTACAATCACCATAGAACTTCTGATTTCTTTCCCATATGAACTGCCGACAAGTACTATCACATGTACTTATGATGTGATGATCGTTGTGATTTTGATGTTAGATTTCAAAAGAAAAAACGCTGCATTGCGTCCTCACAAAACCAAGCAGCGTTTATCTGTCCACCACTTCTCTATCAAGAGAAAGCGCATGACGTGTTGCCTTTTACAACCCTTCACCTATAGTGTATTCATTTTAAACAAAATTCAAATCAATGCCCTACAAAACAAGTTCAGCAAGATAGACTGCAGCACAGGCAACACTTGCTACTTGAATCAAAGATGCTTTCTTATAAGCAAGCACAACAGCTACCACAAAACCTATTGTACCTGAAATAGGACTTTGAGTTGCGGTTAATATTGCAGGTACTGTCATCACAGACAATGTTACATAAGGCACATAATACAAAAAAGATCGAAACAGAGGATTTGTGATAGGCTTACGTATCAAAACAAGAGGTAAAACTCGAATTAGATAGGTAACACCAGCCATTACTAAGATAGCCATCAAGACTTCACTACGCATGAGCTTCATCCTCCTTTACTGGAAATAAAATCGCTGCACCCAAAGAGATAACTACTGTAAGTACAATGATTTTCATTCCTCCACTCATCCATGAAGGCATTGGAAGCCAGTCAAACAGGATGCTTGCAGCCATTGAAATAAGTACAACTCCCGCAAGAACTTTCGATTCTCTGGCAGGAGGTATCACAATCGCAATAAACATGCCATAAAGAGCTACACTAAGTGCAGAAACAATACTGTCTGGAAGTGCATTGCCTAACAATACACCCAAACATGTTCCAGCCGCCCAGCATGGAATAGATACCAGCATCGCTCCATAACTGTAAAATGGGTTCAATTTGCCAGGATAGGCAATAGATATCCCAAAGATTTCATCCGTTACATCAAATCCTACTAACATACGATGACCAATAGATATATTCGATGAGAGCTTCTGTGATAAAGCACAAGACATCAGCAAGTATCTTAAGTTAATAATCAGCTGAGTCAGTGCAATTTCAATCAATGGTGCATTGATGCGGATTTGATCAAGAGCCGCAAATTCACCCGCAGATGTATTGTTCATTAAACTCATCACAGTAGCTTCTATCCAGCTCAGTCCATGATTTCGTGCTGCGATCCCTAGTGCAAATGAAACAGCTGCATAACCCAGCGCAATTGGAATACCATCACGAATTCCTTGTTGAAAAGCCAAAGTATTTTCGCGTTTCATAATGATTCCCCCAAATCATTGATTGTCTAAAATTGTAGCACTCTGTTTTTCCAAAGACAAGCTGATTATTCTTCTGTTTTTCAATGCATAATATTTCCATTTGTCAAGAACTTGAAAATAATTCTAGTTCATGGTATTATCAACCCACAGGAGGATGATAAAATGAACCTGCAGAAAACCTATCTTGCAATTGATTTAAAGTCCTTCTATGCTTCTGTTGAATGCATTGATAGAAATCTAGATCCAATGAATACCAATTTAGTTGTTGCCGATGCCAGCAGAACAGAAAAAACAATCTGTCTCGCCGCAACTCCAGCCATTAAATCCTTTGGGGTTTCTGGCAGGGCACGTTTATTTGAAGTCATCCAAAAAGTGAAAGAAGTCAATCAGACAAGAAGAATTCTGGCACCTAAAGGAAAATTCACTGGTAAATCTCATTTTCTAGACGAATTAAAAAACAACCCTTCATTAGAAATGACTTATATTGCAGCACCTCCCAGAATGGCACGATACATGGAGGTTAGCACTCAGATTTATCAGATTTATTTAAAATATGCAGCCCCTGAAGATATTCATGTCTATTCTATTGATGAAGTTTTCATTGATATTACACCTTATCTAAGAAGTTCTGGAATGAATCCTAAAGAGTATGCGACGACTATTGTACAAGATGTCTTTCAAACAACACATATTACTGCAACCGTCGGTATTGGCACTAATCTTTATCTGGCAAAAGTCGCCATGGATATCGTCGCTAAACACACAGAGCCAAATGAACATGGTGTTCGTATGGCACAGCTCAATGAACTGACTTACCGTACAAAGCTGTGGGATCATCAGCCTTTGACTGACTTTTGGCGCATAGGAAGAGGATATGCCAAGAAACTGGAAGAAAACGGACTCTATACCATGGGAGATATCGCAAAATGCTCTATTGGAAAAGCCAATGAATTCTATAATGAGGACTTATTGTATCATTTGTTTGGCATAAATGCTGAACTTCTTATTGATCATGCCTGGGGATGGGAACCTTGTACGATGAAAGACATTAAATCTTATCAGCCGGTCGCAAATTCATTGGGTACAGGACAGGTTCTGCATTGTGCCTATACCGCAAAAAAAGGACGATTAATTTCCCAGGAAATGGCAGAACAGCTCTCGCTGGATCTTGTTGAAAAGTGCCTTGTGACAAGTCAAATTGTATTAACAGTTGGATATGACATTGAAAATCTAACCAACTCCAATTATAAACAACATGTCCACCAGGAAGTTAAAGTTGACTTTTATGGACGTAAAATACCTAAACATGCCCATGGTACAATTCATATTGATTTTCCAACTGCATCAACTAAAAAAATTGTGGAAGCTGTCACAACACTTTATGACCGCATCGTTGATCCTCAATTATTAGTACGCCGTATCAACATCACTGCATGCAATGTGCTTCAGGAAGATATCGCTAAACTCAAGTCTGTTCATTCTCAAATCAGTCTATTTTCTGATTTTGAGACACTTCAGGAAAGAAGCGTTATTGAAGATATTGAATTAAAGAAAGAGAATAGTCTTCAAAAAACCATTGTCTCCATTAAGAAAAAATATGGTAAAAATAAAATTTTAAAACTCATGAACAAAGAGGAAGGGGCAACGATGATACAAAGAAATGAACAGATTGGAGGGCATCGTGCATGAACTCAAAATATCAGGATATTTTATATCTTTCTCATCATGTTTCCAAAACACGTAAACCGATGTCTGTTTCTAATCGTGCTGCACAATTTGCACCATTTGCAGCCCTTACAGGATATGAGGAGGCTGTGCATGAAACAGCTCGTTTAACGGATACAAAAGTCGTTTTAAGTATGGATCAGGTGATTACACTCAATCGAAAACTCTCATTTCTTCAGGACCATCTTCATTGTTGTCCAAATGTAGAAATCACTTATTTCATTCCCGATAAAAAGAAAAGCGGGGGATGTTATAGGATGACAACTGGGGTGATTCGTCGCATTGATGACACTTTCCAACAAATCATCATGAAAGATAAAACCATTATCAACATTAGTGATATCACAGAGATTCATTGTCCTCTGTTTCAGAAAGAAGGATTTGAGTGCATTTCATAAACGCTAAAGGAATATTATCTGCACAAAATGGCATCAACATTTATCGAGGCTGCACTCATGGATGTATCTACTGTGATTCCAGAAGCACCTGTTACAACATGAATCATGATTTTGAAGACATTGAAGTGAAACAGAATGCTCCTGAATTATTGGAAAAAGCACTGCGCTCAAAAAGAAAGAAATGTATGATTGGTACAGGTGCTATGTGTGATCCATATATGCATTGTGAACAGACTTTAAAGCTGACTCGTAAATGCCTTGAAATCATTGATCACTATGGATTTGGTGTAGCCATTCAGACAAAATCTGCATCCATTCTAAGAGATTTGGACTTACTGGTCAGTATCAATAAGAAATCAAAATGTGTTGTCCAAATGACACTGACTACCTATGATGAACAGCTATGCAAAATCATTGAACCTAACGTATCTACAACTAAAGAACGTGTAGAAGCCTTAAAAACACTCCATGAACATGGCATTCCTACGATTGTTTGGCTTTGTCCTATTCTTCCATTTATTAATGACACCAAAGAAAACATTGAAGGAATTCTACAATATTGTATTGACGCAAAGGTTCATGGCATCCTCTGTTTTGGAATGGGAGTGACTCTTAGAGAAGGAGATAGAGAATATTTTTATACAGCTTTAGATAAACACTTTCCTGGTTTAACACAAAAGTATCAAAGAAAATATGGAAATGCCTATGAAGTAAATTCAGATCATCACTACGAACTGATGAAACTCTGCAAAGAAACCTGTAAAAAACACAACATACTCTTTGGCACTGATGAAATCTTTAAATATCTTCATGAATTTCCTGAACAAACTGAACAGCTATCGCTATTTTAAACTTATTATTTTATGTATAATGAAATAGAATGATGAAAGGAGAATACTGATGAATTCTTTTACTCAAGAAGCTCAATCAATCATGAATGAACGATTTGGGTGTGATCGTCTCATCTCAATCGGTACCACTTTAGACAATATTCCATATGTACGTGCAGTAAATGCCGTATATCATGAGGGTTGTTTCTATATCATTACACATGCACAGTCTGCTAAAATGAAACAGATTGAACAGAATCCTATTGTTGCCGTTTGTGGAGAATGGTTCACTGGTCATGGTATCGCAGAAAATAGAGGATATGTCCTCACTGAACAAAACAAAGAGTTTTATCAGACACTTCGTGCATCTTTTGAAAGCTGGATTGATAATGGACATGTTGATGATTCAGACATGAATACAATCATCCTATGCATTCATATGAAAACCGGTGTTCTCTATTCAAATGGAACACGTTATGACATTGATTTTACAAATATTGAACTGTCTTAAACAGACAGTTCAGACAATCGACAAAATGGGGTATTTCAACCACCTAGGTTGGAACGCCCCATTTTTTATTGTGTTTATAAATTGAATATAGAGTGTTTTTAATGAATTTATAGAGCTGACTATCGTAGAGAAACTTTCTTGCATTGGTG
>JAFULN010000009.1 GCA_017473335.1 Erysipelotrichaceae bacterium | reverse complement strand
TTGAACAGTCAAAGCTGTAGGTTTATAGAAACAAATCCACAGTGCAAATCAAGTATATCAAATGGCCGTAAGATACACTTGATATAAGGACGGCCTAGAAAGAAAAATCAATATAGGTCGTCCTATATTGATAATACGAGGTTTAAGAATGTTGTACAATGTTAAAGAATTTGAAGTACAAGTTCAAAATCTAGAATTTGACTGTATCTGTTTTGGAAGAGGTCAAAAGTCTTTGGTAATGATACAGGGACTTAACACAAACGGTATCAAAGGTGCAGGTTTGTCTTTAGCATTGATGTATCGTATTTTTGCGAAAGAGTATACAATCTATTTGTTTGACCGCAGAAAGAATGTGTCTAAGGGATTCACTATTGAAGAAATGGCATCAGATATTGCTTTAGTTATGGATACGCTAAAGATTAAGAATGCAGATGTACTAGGTGTATCACAGGGGGGAATGATTGCACAGTATCTGGCATTGCATCGAGCTGATCTAGTGAGAAAATTAGTACTGGCTCTTACTGCATCCAGAAACAATGAAGTGATGGTACAAACAGTCACTAACTGGATAAAGATGACGAAAGAAAAGAACTTTAAAAATCTTGTGAATGATATGACTGAAAAAATGTACACAGATGCCTATATAAGAAAATATCGTTTGTTTTTGCCTTTGTTGACAATTTTTCAAACACCTAAAGATGTAGAACGCTTCATGATTCTTGCGGAGGCATGCTTAACATGCAATACTTATGAACATTTAAACAAGATTCAATGTCCAGTACTTGTGATTGGAGCTGCTAAGGATAAAGTTGTAACGGGTGAGGCTTCTATAGAAATAGCCAAACAGCTTGGATGTGAATACTATTTATATGAAGACTTAGGTCATGCTGCCTATGAAGAAGCAAACGACTTTAATCAAAGAGTACTTGATTTCTTGATTCATTCTTAAATCTAAGTGAAAAAGGTTCTCAGATATGTGCAATTTTATGATAAAATAGACCTATGAATTGAGGTGAAGCTATGGCATCCATTGCGTATGTAACAAATAGTCAGATGATTGAATATCATCGTATTAATGGGAATCGAACGATGAATTTCTGGAGACCAAGCTATACTAAGAAATTCGCAGATTTCAATGAAGGCGATTATCTGTTCTTTTTAGTGAAAACATCAAAACGTGCTAAAGAAAAGGCATTGACTGGATATGGCAGATGTGTAAAAAGTCAGATAATGAACTTTAATAAGATGTGGGAAACTTATGAACAGAAAAATGGCTATGACAACAAAGAAGCACTCAAGGAAGCTGTTTTAAAGGCTTCTAAAGCTAAGATTATTCCAGATAAGCTGAATTGTATCTATTTGGAAGATGTAGTGTTCTTTCAAAGTCCTGTGTATCTGAGTGAGGTTGGCATTCAGGTCAACTCCAATCTGGAAAGCTATATCTATCTGGATAAAGAAGATACTGCAGTGACAAGTCGTATTTTAGATATTGCACAACAAAGTGGTGTTGATATGTGGTCAATGATCAATGCTTCAGAAGAAGAGAACATTGATATGAAAGAGGATCATCTGCATTTTGCAGTAACACAGGCTTTAAAACAATCGAAAGATCATATCTACAAAGAGTGGGAACAAAAGAAGATTCGCAAGATGATGAAAAGTTATCTTGAACAACATCCTGCAGAGAGTCTGTCTTCACAGAAAGTAGATGCATTTATTGTAAAGGACAATGAAGTAGAAATTATTGTACCGGTGGTCTATGGAAAAGAATTTGATGATACAATGCAGTACTGTATTGGTCATTGTATGATGTTGAAACAGTTGATTGAGAAAAACTGTTCCTACGATGTAAAGGTACATTTTACCTTTGTTTCTGATCAGGATGTGTCTTTTATTGATGAAATTGTAAATAAATCATCAAATAGGATTGAGAATTTTTAGGATATCCTATAAAATAATAACAGTTGATGAAAATCATTTAGGAGGATTATAATCATGAAAACTTTAAACGCTGTAGTAATTGACCCAGTAGGTCTTCACGCTCGTCCAGCTACAGTTGCGGTTAGCACTGCAGCTAAATTCAAATGCAGTATTACTGTTGGTAAGGCAGAAGGCGGCAAGACTGTAAACATGAAGTCTATCATGGGTGTTATGGGTCTTGGTATCCCTACACAGACTGAAATCGTTATCACATTTGATGGTGAAGACGAAGATGTAGCTCTGGCAACAGTTGAAGCAAAACTGCGTGAACAGAAAGTTATCGCTTAATCTAAATTTAAAATCAAGAATTAGAGGATATCATGAGATATTCTCTTTTCTTTTTGTCAACAGAATCTAAAATGAATTGTTTCCACTTGACTTAAATAATGATAGAATAAAAATAATTCATAGAGAGGAGGAGTGTCATGAATACACTACAGAAAGTAGATGTACTGGTAGTTGGAGGCGGACATGCAGGATGTGAAGCAGCATTGATTTCAGCACGCATGGGATGTTCAACTGCACTCTTATCTTTACGTATGGACCAGATCGCAAAGATGCCTTGTAATCCATCAGTAGGTGGACCTGCAAAGGGTATCGTTGTAAGAGAAATAGATGCACTGGGAGGACAGATGGGATTGACAGCGGATCAAACTGCACTGCAGTTTAAAATGCTGAACACAACCAAAGGTCCTGGAGTTCAGTCACTTCGAGTACAATCAGATAAGATTGCATATGCAAAGGCTATGCAGAATGAACTTTTAAGTCAAAAAAATCTGACAGTAATAGAAGATATGGTAACTTCTTTGGTGATTGAAAATCATCAGGTAAAAGGTGCAGTACTGAAAGAAAGAGGACTTATTGAAGCATCCTGTGTTATTCTGACAACAGGTACATATATGTCTTCATTGGTGATGGTTTCAGATCATGTTACAGAAAGTGGTCCTGATAATGAACCAACGTGTAATACATTGTCACAGTGTTTAAGAGATCATGGCATCGAAACATTTCGTTTAAAAACAGGTACACCTGCACGTGTACTGACATCATCGATTGATTTTTCTAAGACAACAGTTCAGCCTGGTACACCAGAATTTTACAGCTTCAGTACAATGACTCAACAGATTCTGCCATTTGAACAGCAGGAAGTATGTTATCTGACATATACAGCACCACAGACACACACTATCATTAAAGAGAATCTGCATCGTTCTAGTATGTATTCTGGAGTAGTAAAAGGTGTAGGACCACGATACTGTCCAAGTATTGAGGATAAGCTGGTTCGTTTTGCGGATAAAGATCGTCATCAGATTTTTCTGGAACCAGAAAGCAGAGAACTAGATACAACGTATATCCAGGGTTTTTCAACATCAATGCCTTATGAAGTACAGGAAAAGATGATTCATTCATTGCCAGGGTTAGAAAATGCAGTGATTAAGAAATATGCATATGCAATAGAATATGATGCGGTTAATCCATTGCAGTTAAAGCCATCACTGGAATTAAAGATGATTGAGAATTTGTTTTGTGCTGGTCAAATCAATGGTACATCTGGATATGAAGAAGCTGCAGGTCAGGGTTTAATGGCAGGAATAAATGCAGTACGTAAATTAAGAAATCAGGAACCATTAGTATTAAAACGTGATGAAGCGTATATAGGGGTCATGATTGATGATTTAGTAACCAAGGGAACACAGGAACCTTATCGCCTGTTAACAAGTCGTGCAGAGTTTAGACTTCTATTAAGACACGATAATGCAGATCAGCGTCTTACTGAAAAAGGCTGGGAGTATGGGTCTGTTTCTGAAGAAAGAATTGAACATTATCGAAAAAAAATGAAACAACTGAATGACTTGAAAGAAGAAATTAAGAATGTACATATTTCTATTGGGAATGAATCAGTGAATGAATTGCTGCATACATGGGGATTTGAAGATTTAAATGAAGGCATTAGTTTATATGAACTTGTGCGCAGACCACATGTATCACTGATTGAACTAGCACATGTCTTAAAACTTGAAATGGACGCTAAGACAGCTCGTCAGGCAGAGATAGAGATTAAATATGAAGGCTACATAGAAAAGGCCAAGAAAGAAGCAGAACGTCTTTTAAAGATGGATTTCACAAAGCTTCCAGAAAATATGAACTATGATGAAGTTGAACATCTGTCACTGGAAGGAAGACAGAAATTGAAAAAAATAATGCCGGCTACAATGGGTCAGGCATCGCGTATATCCGGTGTAAACCCTGCAGATATTGCAGTACTAGCAATGCATCTGGAAAAGCGCAGGAAAGGAAGAAACACATGAAAATGAATGAAGTGATCAGCAACGTCGAAATCTACGGAATTGAAAGCGCAATTCGTGGAAGTAAATATCCAATGGCTGTTGACCTGTCTAAGGTCAATAGTGACATCACAAAGACAACGGTTAAACTGGCAACCTGTGGTCTTGGAGAAGGGCATGATAACTTTTTGAATGGTATCTTGATTCAGTTTGATTTAACCTTCACCAACAAAGCGTGGGTTGAAGCAGAACGTTATCATTTCTTAGATTTCATCAGTTCACAGTCAACAATGCACCGTATTACAAAGTTCGATTTAGATAAAGCTTATATTGAATATGTAGATCCTCGCATGGTTGAAATCATGAAAGAAAAAGTGAATGCATATAATGAACTGGAAGCAAAGAATAAAGAAAATCCAAATCCAGAAGTTACTCAGAAATTGAAGAAAATGTATCTGGAAATTCTTTATTCGAATCCTGCTGGATTCAGATTAACTGCACGTATGACAACAAATTATCGTCAGTTAAAGACCATCTACAAACAGAGAAGAACGCATCGTCTTCCTGAATGGCAGGCATTCTGTGATTGGTGCGAAACTCTGCCATATCATGAATTTATTACAGGACAGGAAGCATAACGCTTCCTTTTCTACATCAGCATTAAACAAACAGGAGGGTTTATGAAAAAGACTTTCTTAAAACTTCTAATAACGATTCTCATTCTTAACGGCTGTTCTGCATCAAAAAATACAGAAGAAATCAGAGCTGTCTGGGTTAGCTATATAGACTATACTCAGATTCTTTGGGGAAAAAGTGAAACTGAATTTAAGCAGAGTGTTGATGAAATCATCGAACATTGTTTGGACTATAAAATCAACACAATCTATCTTCATGCCTCAGCCTTTACAGATGCCTATTATGATTCTGAAATCTATCCAACGCAGTATATCGAAAAAGAGATCGGTGCTAAATTAAGTTATGATCCATTAGAGATTTTTATTGAAAAAGCACATCAAAAAAACTTAAGAATTGAAGCATGGATAAATCCATTCCGTTCATTGGATAAAGAAAAAATGAACACTGTACCAGATCACTATATCGTAAAACAATGGGTTAATCAGAATAGTAGAAATGTGATTTATTACAAAGATCGATATTACTTAAATCCTGCTTATCAAGAAGTTCATGATTTGATTTTAGATGTAGTTTCTGAGATTGCAGAGAACTATGAAATTGATGGATTGCACATGGATGATTACTTTTATCCAGACCACGTAGATGACAGTTTTGATCTTGTGGATTATCAGAAAAGCTCGCAGAAAGATTCAATTGAAGAGTGGCGCAGAAACAATGTTAATGAATTAGTAAAAGCTATAGATAAAAAACTTGATCTTATTGATGACGATTTAGTGTTTGGTATCTCTCCAGCAGGGAATTTACAGTACAGCAGAGACTCTATTTTTGGGGATGTAGAAACATGGGTTAAAGAAGAATGGGTAGATTACATTGCTCCTCAGATTTACTTTGGATACACCAATACGAGCCGTCCATTTTCATCTACATTAAAACAATGGTCAGATGTAGTGAAGGGTACTGATGTTGATTTAGTTGTAGGTTTAGCTGCATATAAAATTAATCAAGAATCTAACAATTCAGATTCAAAAGAATGGATTGAAGATCACGATATTTTAATCAAACAAATTCAAGAATCTAAAGAGATGTCAAACTATGCAGGATATG
Source organism: Erysipelotrichaceae bacterium (assembly GCA_017473335.1). GTDB lineage: Bacteria > Bacillota_I > Bacilli_A > Erysipelotrichales > Erysipelotrichaceae > RGIG1896. Next base: position 76,587 of record JAFULN010000009.1, on the reverse strand, counting down.
CACTATATAGCTATCATTCCATGTTTCGTGGAGAATCTGATGATGTTGAAGCAGTGATGCAGCAGCTGGAAGAGATTGCGGAACTGGTAGAATAGCACTAATATAGAATCTATAAAAAAAATAAATAATGAGTAGAAATATTCAAAATTTTGGAAGATAATAGAATCATAGAGGAGGGTAAATCTATGATTTTAGATGATTATCAAAAAAGAGTCGACCAGTTGTTTGAACAGGTAAAAACAACACAAAGAGAAAACATTATTGCAGCAGGGAAGATGATTACAGATACTCTTCAAAATGGCGGTAATATTTATTTGAGTGAAATCTGTCATTCGATTCAGAATGATTTGATTGACAGAGGTGGAGGACCTTTCTTCTATCGTCCATTCCAGTATAAGCTGGAAGTAAAGTCTGATGCACGTCAGAGAGATAGAAGTGATATGGATTTAGATATGGAAGGTTTAGGTGCTTATGTGCTGAAAGCCTCTACAATTCGTCCAGGAGATGTTTTGTTTGTTGGATCAGTATCAGGTAGAACAAAGCATGTAGTTGACTTGGCTTATGAAGCAAAGAAGATGGGAATCAAAGTTATCGCAATGAGTTCAATGAGCTATGCACAAAGTGTAGGTCCAGTTCATTCATCTGGAAAGAAACTTTATGAAATCGTAGATTTGACATTGGATAACTGTGCACCTGCAGCAGAAGCGATGCTGGATGTTGAAGGTGTAGAAGCGAAGTTTGCGGCTGCCAGCGGTTTGGCAAGTTCATTTATCCTGTGGTCAGTGACTGCAGTTGTGATTGAAGAAATGCAGAAACGCGGCATGGACCCACTGCTTCTAAAGAGCACAAATTATCCTGGCGGACCTGACTACAATGATGGACTGGCAAGACCTCGTTACTGGAAACAGGGATATTAATCAAAAAGGGACTGAAGCTAGTCCCTTTCATTATGTCTGGATTTGATCGATGTACTGGAGAATCATAAAAATGTTAGGAAGACACATGAAGGCATTGAATAAATCTGAACATGACCATAAGAAGCGCAAATCAGTCATACATCCTAAAAAGACAAAGAGAATCCAAAGAAATCGATATATAATAACAGATGTATAACCATAGAGAAACTGTAAAGGACGTTCTGCGATAGCGCACCAGCCAATCATTGTAGAAAACGCAAAAAGAGTTGTAGAGATTGTGAGTATATATTTACCTGTGAAGGGTATCAAAGAAAAACAAGCAAGAGCTAATGATTGTGATTGATGGATTAGAAAAAGTGCAGGAGTACGTATCATGCAGCTGACAAAGACAAGTCCAGTAATACTGGAAACAATGATTGTGTCAAAAAATACAGACATCATCGCAATATAAGAGGGGTTTTCGGCATTATAGCAAAATGAAGATGCACTAAGAATGGGTGTAGATCCCATACCTGCTTCATTCGTAAACAGACCACGTGAAATACCATAGCGTATTGCACTGCGTACAGAGGTTCCTAATAGACCTCCTGCAAAAGATTGTGGAGAAAATGCAGAGAATAGAATAAGCTTAATTGATGACAACAATAAATCCTGATTCATCCATAAGATAAGTCCACAAGAGATTAGATACAAAAGACCTGCAACAGGAATAAGAACATTGCAGAAAGAGACAATACCTTGAAATCCTTTTAATATCACTAATCCAGTCAGTACAGATAATGTGACAGCGATAATTATAACTGGAATCTTAAAGGTATCATGAATCATTTGTGATGCTGCATTAGACTGAATAGAACAGCCAATTCCTAATCCAGCACAGCAAGTAAAAAATACAAATAAATGAGATAGAACAGGATAGTTTTTTAATACAATCATTGCACCACCGATGTAAGTACCGTCTTTTTGAAGCTTCTGATGTTTGACCGCTAGCCATGTTTCTGCGTATTTGGTGGCCATTCCTAAAAATCCTGCAATTATCATCCAAAACAGAGATCCTGGTCCTCCTGAAATAATCGCAGAAGATACACCTAAAATATTTCCTGTCCCCATTGTAGAAGCTAAAATTGTCAAGAATGCAGAGTTTTGAGATATTCCTTTATTGTCATATTTTTTGTTCATAAAGAATGCTTTGATTTGCCTGATTATATGAAACTGTACACCATTTAAACGTATTGTAGTGAAAATGTGCATACTCATTAGCAGTGCTGTCATAGGCAATCCCCAAAGGAATGAAGAAAATGATTCAATCCAATACATGTCTCACCTGCTTTCTTTTATAGATGTATGCAATTTTATTTAAGTTTAGAAGAAAGCAGTGAATTTCTTGGTTTGACTATAGAGGTCATTGAGATATTTTGTTATAATATTAAAACGGAGGGTGAAAGATGAAATTAGAAGAATTTATTCAGTGCTGTAAAGAAAATGGTCTTGATTTGAGTGAAAAACAAATCAATCAGTATAAGACTTATGCAGAACTGCTCAAAGAGTGGAATGAAAAAATGAATCTGACCGCAATTACTGAATTTGAAGAAGTTCTGGATAAGCACTTTTATGATTCTTTGCTGCCATCTTTTTCATCATCCATTCAAGGTACATTATGTGATGTGGGTTCAGGTGCAGGATTTCCATCGATTCCATTAAAGATTGCATATCCTGAGTTAAATATTGTAATTATTGAACCTTTAGGAAAACGTGTTACCTTCTTGAAAGAAGTAGTGCGTGTTTTAGGTCTTGAAAATGTTGAATGCATGAATGAACGTGCAGAAGATGTAGCCAAAACACAAAGAGAGTGCTTTGATGTCGTGACGGCAAGAGCTGTTGCGAATTTGAGAATGCTATCAGAGCTGTGCATTCCACTGACTAAAAAAGGTGGACTGTTTCTGGCGATGAAGGGGTCAAATGGTCTGGAAGAAGACCGTGAGGCAGCACATGCGCTTAAAGTGCTTGGATGTACTTTAGAAAAGTATGAAGAACGTTATCTTAATGACGGAAGTACACGAGTGAATTTGTTCTATCGCAAGACGCGTTCAACACCTGTGCAGTATCCGCGTCAGTTTGCGAAGATAAAGAAAAATCCGCTGTAAAGGAGAGGTGTCAATGCAGCAGGTCATTACTATACCAACAAGAAAAGTTCGACCAAACCGTTATCAGCCGCGTTTGGTGTTCAATGATGCAAGCATCAATGATCTGGCACAGTCTATTAAAGAAAATGGTCTGATTCAGCCGATTGTTGTAAGAGATATGATTGATTATTATGAAATCATTGCAGGGGAAAGAAGATTCAGAGCTTGTCAGCTGTTGGGGATGGAAGTCATTCCTGCGGTGATTAAAAGTACAAGTGAATTGGAATCTGCACAGCTGGCACTGATTGAAAATATTCAGCGTGAAGATTTAAGTGCGATTGAAGAGGCGAAAGCTTATCTTCAGATTATGAGACAGTCAAGCTGTACACAGGATGAAATGGCATCACGCATGGGGAAGAGTCAGTCCACGATTGCGAATAAGATTCGTCTTTTAGCACTACCTGATGAAATTCAGGAAGCAATTACTGAACGTAAACTGACTGAGCGTCATGGACGTGCTCTTTTGAATGTGGAAGCTGATAAGCAGCATGAAGTATTTGAACATGTTGTGAAACATGGTTTAAATGTAGCTCAAACTGAAAATTATATTAAGACGAATGCTTCTAAGAAGAAAGAAAACAAGCAGAAAACAAAAGCAGTAGCGCGACATCTGCGTATTGCGTTCAATACAATCTATCAGGCAGTAAAAATGGTCAATGATGCTGGAATAGAGGCTAAAACCGAAGAAAATGAAACGGATAATGACTACCAAATCATTATTAGATTTCCAAAAAGATAGGGTGTGAGTTCATGGGAAAGATTATTGCAGTCGCTAATCAGAAAGGCGGCGTTGGAAAAACAACAACCAGTGTAAACCTAGCGGCAGGACTGGCTTATTTAGGTAAAAAAGTCATGCTGGTGGACTTTGACCCTCAGGGGAATGCTTCACAGGGGATCAGTGGGAATGATCATAATTACAGAAAGAGTGTGTATGATGTTTTAATGCATGACTGCTCAGTCGATGATGCATTAAAACACATCAAGATGCCGCCAGTTGATTTGCTTCCTGCAACAATTGATCTTGCAGGGGCTGACTTGGAAATGGCTAGTTTTAAAGCTGGCAGAGAAAAACAGTTGAAGGAACAGCTTGACTTAGTGAAAGACAGATATGATTATATTTTGATTGATTGTCCTCCTTCATTGGGTTTGTTAAATACAAATGCTTTAACTGCAGCAGATTCTGTCATAATTCCTGTACAGTGTGAATATTATGCACTGGAAGGTCTGACACAGCTGCTTTCTACAATTCGTCTTGTACAGCGTTTGTTTAATGAGAAGTTAGTGATTGAAGGTGTACTTTTAACAATGTTTGATGCACGTACTAAACTGTCTGTGGAAGTACAGCAGGAAGTGCGCAAGTATTTTAAAGAAAGTGTCTATAAGAGTTACATTCCGAGAAATGTACGTCTTTCTGAAGCACCATCTACAGGACAGTCTATTTTTGAATATGACGTTCGTTCTGAAGGAGCTAAGGCATATGCTTCACTAGCAAAAGAAGTCATCATGATTAATGATAGAAAAGGAAGGAAAGCGTAATGGCAGCACCAAGAAAAACAGGTTTGGGACGTGGGCTGGATGCCATCTTTGGCGAAGGCGTTGAAAACGTTCTGGAAGATATTCAGGCAGGGAAAACAGAACATGTCTCTTCAAAAACTGAACTGGCAGTTTCTGAAATTCGTGCCAATCCATATCAGCCACGCAAGGTATTTGATGATGAGAAGCTTAGAGAACTGGCATCATCCATCAAGGAACATGGTGTTTTTACACCGATTCTTGTAAGAAAGAGTCTTCATGGGTATGAGCTGATTGCAGGGGAACGTCGTCTGCGTGCTTCTAAGATTGCAGGCAAGGAAACAATTCCAGCAATCATCATGGAATTCAATGATGAACAGATGATGGAAATTGCACTGCTGGAAAACATTCAGCGTGAAGATCTTAACATCATGGAAGAAGCTTCTGCATATGCAAAACTAATGGAACGTATGGGTTATACTCAGGAACGTCTGGCAGAACGAGTAGGAAAGTCTCGTGTACATATCGCAAATACGATTCGTTTGTTGAAACTGCCTGCTTCTGTTCAGCAGCTGGTTGCAGAAAATAAACTTTCGCAGGGACATGTCAGACCTTTGATTACATTGGATGATGAAGGACTGGCTTATGATATCGCAATGAAGATTGTGGATGAAGGTCTTTCAGTACGTGCTGTCGAAAAAATGGTACGTGATGCAAAAGAACCAAAGCCTGAAAAGAAAGAAAAAGTAAGAGATCGCAACTTGATCTATGTTGAAGAACTTATGCAGAATAAACTTCAGACAAAGGTAAAAGTAGAAACTAAGTCCATCACAATTTCATATCAGGATACAAAAGATTTAAATCGAATCCTTGAATTAATTGGATGTATTGAAGAAGATTAAGCAAAAAGAACACAGAAATGTGTTCTTTTGTTTATTATATAGAAAAGTTCTTGCAGAACTGCGATAAGTGAAAAAATAATGATGAATCCATATTTCTTGGCGAAAGATAAGTCTTAACTTGGAATGATACCAGAAAAAGTTGTTAATATGGGTTAATGTAGAGAACTTAAATTCAAATCACTTATCCAATTTTTTCAGTACTATTAAGACATACGGATGCCAGCTTATTATGATGATAAAACATTACACAAAAAAAACAATAAATAAGGTATCAATGACCTAAGGGGAGAAAGGTTTTTTAATGTATAAATATACAAAAAAATATATATTTATATTGACATCAAAAATGAACCTGTTATGATGTCAGCAGATAACAAAAAAGAAAAGGAGGAGCAAGATGAAAATAATTATTATCGGAGGGGTTGCTGCAGGGACTAAAACAGCAGCTAAACTCAAAAGACTTTGCCGTGATGCAGAAGTAATGATTGTGACAAAAGATAAAGAAATCTCTTATGCTGGATGTGGGCTTCCATATTATGTTGGCGGACTTATCAATTCGAAAGATCAATTAATTGTCAATACACCAGAAAGTTATTCTTTATTGACTGGTGTAGAAGTTAAAACAGCTATGGAAGTGACTTCAGTTCATCCAGATAAAAAAACAATCTGTGTAAAAAACGTAGATACAGACGAACTCACAGAGTTTACTTATGATGATCTTGTCATTGCTAGCGGAGCATCAGCAGTAATGCCTAATATAGAGGGCATTCATTTACCAGGTGTGTTTAAAGTCAGAACACCAGATGATGCTATTGCAATGCGTAAATACGTTCGGGAAAGAAATGTACGTCGTACTGTTGTTATAGGAGCAGGATTTATTGGGTTGGAAATGGCTGAAAATTTAAAGGCTCAAGGTATCGATGTTACATTAGTTGAAGGTACAAAACAAATTGCTCCAGGAATATTTGATTATGACATGGCCTTGATTATGAAGCGAAAGCTGACAGAAAAAGGAATTCGTGTACTTGTCAATACAAAAGCTGTTGCTATTGAAGGAAATGATGCTGTTGTATCCATCAAAACAAATACGGCAAGCATCAAGTGTGAGTTAGTGGTCATGGCGGTCGGTATCCGTCCAAATACAGATTTCCTAAAAAGCTCAGGAATTGATTTTGAAAACGGAAAAATCATCGTTGATGATATGATGAGAACGAATATTGAACATATTTATGCTGCAGGGGACTGTGCTATCGTTAAACATCGTTTAACTGGATTATCGTATTATTCAGCGATGGGGTCTTCAGCAAATTTAGAGGGAAGACTTCTTGCAGAAGTTCTTTCAGGAAAACGAAAAGTATATCCAGGTGTTTTGGGTACAGGAATTGTGAGAATTCCTGGATTAAATTGTGGCAGAACGGGATTAAGTGAAAAACAAGCTAAAGATGCAGGTTATGATGTAATAACTGCATTGGCTGTAACAGATGACAAGGCACATTATTATCCAGATGCAGATTATTTTATGACCAAGCTGATTGCTGATAAGAAATCCCATCAATTGTTAGGGGTTCAAGTGCTTGGGGCAGGAAATGTAGATAAGATGATTGATATTGCAGTGACTGGAATGAATATGAAAGCTACCTTGGAGGATTTTGAAGGTGCAGATTATGCATATGCTCCACCATTTTCGACTGCGATCCATCCATTTGTTCAAGCGGTTTATGTTTTATTGAATAAATTAGAGGGTGATTTAGTATCGATAACTCCAATGGAGTATCTTGAAGGTAAAGCAGATGATTATACAGTTGTGGATGTGTCTGTTGTTCCGACGATAAAAGGTGCTCAACACGTGGATTTTACAACAATCAATGGAGAAATTGAGGGACTAAAAAAGGATGAGAAAATTTTGCTGGTATGCAATCGTGGGAAACGAGCATATTTTGCACAAAACCGAATGAGACACTATGGCTATACAAATACATTTGTATTGGAGGGATCAACAATGGCAAACGATGTTCGTGTAAAAAATATAAAATATACAGTAACTCCTGAAGAAATCACAAAAGTAAAAGCTTGGGGATTTTTGCAGGATAAAACAACTGCAGATTGTTTCAATGGAAGAGTAATTACTCGCAATGGAAAGATTACATCTGAGGAGCATCATGCAATTGCGGAAGCAGCAAAATTGTTTGGCTCAGGAGAAGTGACCATGACTTCTCGTTTAACACTTGAAATACAGCGAGTTCCATATAAGAATATTGAACCTTTAAGGGAATATTTAGCTCAGTTTGGGCTAGAGACAGGTGGAACTGGTTCAAAAGTTCGTCCTGTTGTATCTTGCAAAGGAACAACATGTCAATATGGGCTGATTGATACATTTGGTATATCTGAGGAAATTCACTACCGATTCTACAAAGGCTACAATGATGTAAAACTACCTCATAAATTTAAAATAGGTGTTGGAGGCTGTCCAAATAACTGTGTGAAACCTGATTTAAATGATTTAGGAATCGTTGGGCAGCGTGTACCTGAACTGGATATTGAGAAATGTCGTGGCTGTAAGGTTTGTCAGATTGAAACTGCATGTCCAATCAAAATTGCAAAAGTTATAGATGGTAAAATTAATATTGACCCTGAAATATGTAATCACTGTGGAAGATGCATTGGTAAATGTCCATTCAAAGTAATTGAACAATATACAAATGGATATCGTGTTTATATTGGAGGAAGATGGGGAAAGAAGGTTGCAAGAGGTATTCCACTGGAAAAAGTATTTACAAACAAGGATGAAGTATTGGATGTTGTTGAAAAGGCAATTCTTCTTTTCAGAGAACAAGGAATTACAGGAGAACGATTTAATGATACTGTTAATCGTCTTGGATTCGAAAATGTTCAGCAGCAGCTTTTAAGTGATGAGCTATTGAAACGCAAAGAAGATAATCTCTCTGCGGAAGTTCATCTTAAAGGTGGAGCCAAATGTTAAAGAAATTAAGGAAAATAGGAATACTCCTATTTTCCTTTTCACTCCTAATCGCATGCAGCGCACAAAAAAATAATGATATTCATTCTTATGAATATAAAAAAGCACTATTATTTAAGGATGATTTAAATAACGAGTTTGAATTATATGAAAAGCCACAAAAAGTAGCTGTGTTGTTTTCTTCTTTTGCGGATATCTGGATTACTGCAGGTGGTACTGTTGATATCACTGTTAAAGAAAGTGTTGAAAGAGGATTTGCGAATGAGCAAGCTGTTTTGGTGGATGAAGGTGCAGGAAAAAGTATCAACGTTGAAGCACTCATCATGGCAGATCCAGATTTGGTGTTGTGTTCAGCTGATATTGAAGCACAAACTGATGCTGCTAAATTGTTGAATAAATCGGGAATTCCAGCAGCATGTTTCCGTGTGGAATCTTTTGGAGATTATTTAAATGTATTAAATATCTTTGCACAAATTACAGGAAATGATGAAGCATATAAAAAATATGGACTTGATGTACAGTGCAAAATAGATGAACTTTTAAAGAAGTATAGCAGAACGCCTGATTTTAAAAACATATTGTTTATTCGTGCGGGTTCTGGATCTTCTTCAACAAAAGCTAAAAAAGCAGAGGATCATTTTGCTGCAGCAATGCTAGAGGAGTTGGGAACATATAATATTGCAAATGAGGCGCCAGTTTTACTGGATGGTTTGAGCATAGAAGAAGTAATCGAGGTAGATCCTGATTTTATCTTTATTTCTACGATGGGAAATACTGAAGCTGCCATAGCAAATATGGATGTAGTATTATCAGAAAAAACATGGCAATCATTAAGCGCTGTAAAAGAGGGGCGGTATGTCTATCTTCCAAAAGATTTATTTCAATTTAAACCTAATGCACGTTGGCTGGAAGCTTATGAATATTTAATTGAGTTGATTTATGATGAATAAGAGAAATGTTACGTTAGTCTTAGTTTTGATCGCAAGTATGATGGCGGGATTGATGTTTGGAGGAGCATCACTCACTATAGAAGAAGTGATTGGAGGATTATTAAAAACAGCAGCAGAAAAGTATGTGGTAATTATGTGGAATGTACGCTTACCACGTGTATTTGCAGCTCTGGTGGCAGGAATGGGTTTGGCAATGTCAGGTTTATTGTTACAAAGCGTTACAGATAATCCTATGGCATCTCCAAATATCATTGGTGTAAATTCTGGAGCTGGCCTTATGACCCTCATTGTGCTTAGTTTTTTTCCTAAAGAAACATATTTACTTCCTTTTGCCTCTTTTTTTGGAGCTTTTGGTGCAACACTTTTCATCGTTAATTTATCTAAAAGGTTGGGTTCATCAAAAACAACCATCATTTTATCGGGTTTAGCTCTTACAACGATTTTGAATGCGTGTATTTCCTTTATTTCGCTTTTAAATCCTGATGTGGTGTCAATATATAATTATTTTTCTATAGGTGGCTTATCTGGAGTATCTATAGAAGAACTTGTTTTACCTGCTGTGCTAATTCTTATTTCTTTTGGTGTAACTTGGGTGTTATCTCAGAAAATATCAATTCTCTGTTTAGGAGATGCGATGGCTTCTTCTCTAGGGGTACGTGTGAAACATCTACGTAGAATTGTGCTGATTTGTGCCTCGTTTTTGGCTGCATCAGTTGTTTGTTTTGCGGGGTTATTAGGGTTTGTTGGTCTGATAGTACCTCAATTTGCACGAAAAATAGCTCCAGAAACCATGAAACAGACCATGATATCAACTGCATTATGTGGAAGCATCCTTGTGGTAATTGCAGATTTAGCAGGTAGAAGTCTATTTGCGCCAAGTGAGATTCCTGTGGGAATCATGATGGCTTTAATAGGAGCACCTTTCTTTTTGATGCTTCTTATCAGGAGGAAAGAGTATGATTGAAGCAAAAAAAATAAGTGTAAGCATAGGAAAAAAGACTATTCTTAATTCAGTCTCCTTTCGATTAAAACCGCACACATTGACTGTTGTTGTCGGAAAAAATGGAAGCGGTAAATCTACTCTTGTATCTTGCTTTGCACAAACCAAAGAATATACAGGAGAACTTTTGTATTCAGGAAGAAACATTTTACTGATGTCACCTAAAGAACGTGCATCAAAAATAGCAATTCTTCCACAGATGCTTAAAGCACCTCATATACATGTGAATGAACTTGTCAAAATGGGTAGAAATCCATATCTTGATTTAGCGTATCACATGACAGAGTCTGATTGTCTAGCTGTTGAAGAAGCGATGAATTGGACATCTGTCAAACATCTGGAAGCCTCTTTTGTAGATGAACTTTCAGGCGGAGAAAGACAAAAGGTATATTTGGCACTAATCTTAGCTCAAGATACAAGAGTGCTGATCCTTGATGAGCCAACGACTTATATGGATGTGAATGTTGAAGCAGATTTTTTGAAATTATTAGTAAAGCTTAAAAATGAAAAAAAGAAAACACTCTTGGTGATTATGCACAATTTAAATCATGCAGTTCAGATTGCAGATCAAATCATTGTTATGGATCAAGGGAAAATTGTATTTGAGGGAAGTAAAGAAGAATGTTTGGAAAAGGAAATACTTGAGAATTCGTTTCATGTAAAACGATATGAATCTGAAGGTAGATTATTTTTTGAATCATTCTAAATCATATCATATATGGTTCAGACTATCGGCAAAGTCGATAGTCATTTTTATTATCTAAGTAATGTAATTATTTATTGTTATATACAAGAGATATAGAACTTATATATAGCAAAAAGTGAAAGATAAAAAGATATTCGTCGATATTTTGAAAACGATATGGATGAATTCGTAATAGCTTATTCTGCAATCGAAGGAAAACTTGAATTGAACGTTAAAAAGTACTTAGTACAGAAACAGAAAAAGGATTCTTTTTTCGAATATAGGTTGAAAAATTCTCAACGTTTGCGTTATTGGAGTAAGAGTGAAGTTAGGATAGACTGTAATCAAGAAAGGAGAGAATGAAAATGAATATTCGCTTAGGACAGAAAATTAAAGAATTACGTAAGACTAGAAACATATCGCAGGAGGTATTAGCACAATATCTGGGAGTTAGCTTTCAGGCTGTCAGCAAATGGGAAACAGAAACGGCCATGCCTGATGTTGCCTTGATTCCAGCGATTGCCTCTTTTTTTGGAGTATCTACGGATGAACTATTTGACTACAATCGCCTGGAAACTGAAAAGAAAATAATGGATATCTGCTGGAAAGCTGCAGAATATCGTAGTACTGATGCTAAAAAATCAGAAGAAATCTTACGAGAAGGACTTAAAATGTATCCAGGAAATGACATTATCTTAAATAACTTGTTGTATACCATGAGAGCACCAGAACGTAGTGAAGAAGTGATTTCATTATGTAAAACATTGATCGAGAGTACAAAAGAAGATGATGTGAAGTATGATGCAGCACGTATCTTAGCAGAGACATATCATGATACAAACCAACAAAATTTAGTGCTGCCAACACTAGAAATCATTCCAGAGATTTATTTCAGTAAGTTAGAACTAGTTGCGAAATTGACAGATGGAAAAACAGCCTTTGATGCTGCTGAAATGCATGCACATATTTGTATCTCAGATTTAATAGATATGTTGATGGTCATGAGAAAACACGATATGGATCACGCAGGAAATTATGAGTGTTTAATACGTAGTTTATTAAATGATGAAGTCTCAGATTGGTTGAAATCCAGTGGTATGAAAGAGTGGCTCAATCAGACACATCATATGATCGAACAGAATCAATGGCTGACAGCTTATGAACGAGGAGAATAAATAAAACGCAAGAGTGATTCTTGCGTTTTATGATTTAATTAGACTTGTTTTCATTGTCATTCTTTTCGTTTTTATTAATTGCGGATACCCAGTGTACACAGGCAAGGAAGAATAATAGTGGAACGATTGCAATACTGATATCAATCGTTCCCCAGCTGTAAAGTACAACAAACCCACAGATGACAGTAAGAATACCAAAGATAAATGCTGCAATAGTAAATTTCTTTTTCATAAGTTACCTCAAAATTATACTATATTTGTTATATCACTATGATGAATGGAAGTCAAAAATAAGAAAAGCAGATAACTCTGCTTTCTGGTTTATTCTGTAATTTCAATGTGATTTGGTTTGTGACTCTGTTCACGCTGAAAAACATCTTCTTTTAATAAACGATAAAAGGCTGCGGCAGTAGGTACACCTAGCAGCATACCTGCGATACCCATGACACCTCCACCTACAGTAACTGCAGCCAAAACCCAAATTGCAGGAAGACCTAGAGAGCTTCCAACGACTTTAGGATAGATGAGATTACCTTCCAGCTGCTGCAGGATAACAATGAAAATTAGGAAGAAAACTGCCTGAATTGGTGAAACAGTCAGAATCATAATGGCACCCACTGCTGCACCGATATATGCACCAGCAACAGGAATCAATGCTGTAAAACCAACCAGGGTACCAATCATGACAGCGTATGGGAACTGTAGAACCAGCATTCCCAATGCACACAAGATACCTAGGATAACAGCTTCAGCACACTGTCCTACAAAGTAGCGATGGAAGCAGTCATTAAAGATATTCAGTATTTCTAAAAGACGATTGTAATGTGCAGGTTTCATGTAAGTTTTCAGGACACGATCTGTCTGTGCCTGTAGACTTTCTTTACCTAAAAGCAGATAAATCGCAAAGATAAGAGATAGCAATCCTGTAACAAGTGAAGAGAAAATAGAGGATACAAATGTACCTATTGTACTAATTCCAGTTGTTAACACAGGGGCAATCTTATTTAGGATTTCCTGCCAGTTCAGACCTGCCAAATCGTTGGTGATTGTCTCTGGAAGCAAAATACGAATGTTTTCATTTTTGAGCAAAGCATCTATAAAGGAAGGAACTTCTGCAAATAGTAGCTGCAGACATAAAACAAGTTCTGGAATGACTAATCTAACTACACCTGCAACAATCGCTACCATGCTGATGATAGCCAAACACAGACAGATGATACGTCTTGATGAGGCATTGAAATTCTTTTGAAAGAACGTAGTTCGTTCATAGAAACTCATCAAAAGATTAAGGATATAAGAGATGACAAGACCTATGATGAGAGGTGATGCTGCACTTAATATCAGTTTTAATAATTCAATTGCACTGTGCCAGTATGTTGTCGCAAGCCATGTTACAAAGAAACAAACACATAGTAAAAACCATGTTTTCAGTGAGAAATCTTTCATTGTGTTTCTCCTTTCAACCTTTTCTTTTAGAAGTATATAGAGTTCTGAGTATAAAATCAAGAATCTAATTATTGAGAATGACAAACAAGGAAGATTGTAAATGAAAAGTTGATTATAAAAAGATTTAATAAAACTAATTAGAGTGATAATCGTTATTATAAATAGAAAAATGTCTTTATTATATGTAAAATATCAGTTATTAATGAAATGTGTAGAAGTTTGTTGAAATAAAGGGGTATGATAAAACATCCTCTATATTTCATGTGCGCTTTGTGATAGAATAGGACAGGAAAGTGAGGCGATTCATATGTTGAATGATACAATTGCTGCAGTATCAACTGCAGTTGTTGAAGCGGCTATTAGCATTGTGCGAATGTCTGGTGAACAGGCTATTGAAATAGCGAATGAAATCTTTAACAGAGATTTAATGAATGTACCTACACATACTGTTCATTACGGTCTGATTAAAGATGGCCAGGAAACTGTCGATGAAGTATTGGTTAGTGTGTTTAGAGCGCCTAAGACTTTTACCCGTGAAGATGTTGTAGAAATCAATTGTCATGGCGGACGCATTGTGACTCGTCGTGTACTTTCTTTATGCCTTGAACATGGTGCTCGCTTAGCACGTCCGGGTGAATTTACACAGCGAGCATTTTTGAATGGACGCATTGATTTGACACAGGCAGAAGCGATTGGAGATTTGATACATGCAGATTCTCAGCGTTCTGCGAAGATGGCAATTGGTGGAGTCAAAGGCTCAGTGAAAGGATTGATACAGCCAGTGATCGATGAACTGCTGGAATTAATCGCAACCATTGAAGTAAATATAGATTATCCTGAATATGATGATGTAGAACAGCTGACAGATGAAGTTGTGCTCCCTCGAGCTGAAAAGATGATGTCAAAGATGAGAGAAATTGAACGCAAGGCAGAAAGTGGACGTATCCTCAAAGAGGGTGTAAAAACAGTTATTGCAGGGAAACCGAATGTTGGCAAGAGCTCTTTATTGAATGCACTTCTTGAAGAGGAGAAAGCCATTGTAACAGATATCGCAGGAACAACACGTGATCTTGTGGAAGGTATCATTCCATTAGAAAATGTAACACTGCATCTATTGGATACTGCAGGTATACGTGAAACAGAAGATGTTGTTGAGAAGATAGGAATTCAGAAAACACTGGAAGCATTGGATCAGGCAGAACTTGTCATTGTTGTGCTGGATGGAAGTAGAACACTGGATGAAGAAGATGAAACTTTGTTAGAACGTACAAAGGATATGAATCGCATTTTAGTGACAAACAAGGCAGACCTCAAAACTCAGTTTGAGGAAGGAATTGTGATCAGTGCAGCACAGAATGATATCAGTGGATTGATTGATGAGATTAATGCACGTTATGAAAAACATCAGTTTGCCCTGGAAGAAGGCACACTAAACAACGAACGTCAGATTGGCTTAATTCGCAAAGCAATGAAGGCGATGAATCAGGCGGTTGGTGCACTCAGGCAGGGTGCAGAACTGGATCTTGTGACAATTGATTTTCAGGAGTGCTTTATTGCACTGAAGGAAATCTTGGGAGAAGTATCACGAGAAGATTTGCTGGATGCAATTTTCAGCAATTTCTGCCTTGGAAAGTAGGTACACTATGATTGAGTTTCTGGATAGTCATGCACATATCTTCTGCAGTGAATATGGTGATGATTCAGATGTGATTCTGCAACATGCTAAAGATGCAGGACTGACACATTTGATGTGCATCTGCTGTACTTTGGATGAGGCAGAACGAGCTTTGAAGAAACAGGAAACAGAACCGTTTATTGATGTAGCTGCAGGTTATCATCCTGAAGAAGCAGATGATGTGACCAATGAACGCTTGATTCAGTTAGAACAATTGATTCTAAGTGGTAAGCTGAAAGCTGTTGGTGAAATTGGTCTGGATTATTACTGGCGTAAAGACAATATAGAAAAACAGAAAGAAATCTTTATTGCACAACTGAAACTGGCTCAGAAATATCAGCTGCCAGTAATCGTTCATAGTCGTGATGCAATCATGGATACCTACAACATTCTTAAGGAATATCCAGTTCAGCGTAAAGGCATCATTCATTGTTTCTCATCAAGCGCTGAAATGGCAAAAGAATTTGTGAAGCTGGGATATATGATTGCCTTGGGTGGACCGGTTACATTTAAGAATGCGAAAGTTCCTAAAGAAGTGGCGAAAACAGTACCGCTGGACTATTTGTTGGTGGAGACAGATTGTCCATATTTAACACCAACACCTCATCGAGGTAAGAGAAATGAGCCAATGTATATTCCATTTATTGCGAAAGAAATTGCTAATCTTCGTGAAATCGATTTGAAAACACTGATGAATGCAGTACAAAAAAATTACCAGAGACTCTTTTCTAAAGACTGAGAGGAGAATTATTTGTGAAATGGATGATACTCATGTCTCTATTGTTAGGGGCTTGGTTTATCACAAAAGAAACAGAAACAACTGTCGAAATACAATCTGAAGAAGAAATCACTGTATCATGGCTGAGAGATGGTCAGGATGGTGAAAAGAATTCTGCAGTAGATATCGGCAGTTTTTTTGTCACAAAGAGAAATACAGTTTATGGAGCTGACTGTATAGGGTGTACTATTCAAAATGGTATTGCTTCAACAAGTTCTATGATTGAAGTAACAACAGATTCTGTAAGACAAAGCGATGGATCTTGGAAAAAAGGAATCACTTATGATGGATATTATCTGATTGCTGCAGATGATGCGCTGCCATTATGCACGGTTGTACAAATTTCTGAACACTCATATACAGGAGAAGGTCTAAGGGAAGGTGTTCCATTCTATGCGCTGGTTGTAGATCGCGGAAGCATGATTGATGAAAATGTGATTGATTTGTTTGCGGGATCAGAGAAAAATTCATTGGTATCTCATCAACAAATGAGTGGTGCTGTTGTTGAGATTGTCGGTTTTTTGAATTACCAGAGAAATGAGATAGGACAGATGAGCTGTGCAGGAGATTGATCCTGCATTTTCTTTTGACATCAAGTGTGATAAAATAGCGTCAGGGTGAGACTTATGAAAATAAGAGAAGTCATTGTGGTTGAAGGTAAAAATGATACTGCGGTGTTAAAAGGCTATTTTGACTGTGATACCATAGAGACTCATGGATCATGTCTTTCAGAGTTTACCTTGAATCTGATTGAATCCATGCAGAAAAAACGTGGTGTGATTATTTTTACAGATCCAGATTACCCGGGAGAAAGAATACGCACACAAATCAATCAGAGAGTCAGAGGATGCAAGAATGCATTTGTGCCTAAAGAGATGGCAAAGACATCCAAGAAAGTGGGTGTTGAACACGCCAGCAAAAAAGTGCTTGAAGAAGCATTGCGAAAATGTGTCACCTTTGATGAACAGGATGAAAAGTTCATCACACTAACTCAGTATCAGGAGCTTGGACTTTCGGGAAGACCAGAGAGTGCTGCATTGAGAGAAAAAGTATCAAAGCATTTCAGACTGGGACACTGCAACGCCAAAACATTGTATAAACGACTGTTAATGGCGAACATCCAATATGAAGAAGTAGAAGAAATTTGCCGGAGGGCTGTATGAATAAACCGATAGCGACCGTTGCCAGAACCAATGAGATTCTGAAACGATTTGATTTAAATGCGAAAAAAACATTTGGTCAGAACTTTATTATTGAACCACGTATTGTAGAAAAGATTGCAGAAAGTTCACAATGTCAGGATGGGGCTGCAATTGAGATTGGTCCAGGAATTGGAGCACTTACTGAACAGCTTGCGCTAAGAGCGAAACATGTGACATGTTACGAAATTGATGAACGTTTAAAAGATGTATTGTCTTATTCACTGGAAGAATATGACAATGTAGAAATTATCTTTGAAGACTTTTTAAATTGTGATTTAAAAACGAAAGTGAATGAACTGAAAGAAAAGTATGGAAAAGTTGTGATAGCGGCCAATCTTCCATATTACATTACAACTGCACTACTGTTTAAAATTTTTGAGGCAAAAGTACCACTGGATGCTATTACTGTGATGATGCAGAAGGAAGTTGCCGATCGCTTCACTGCAAAAGTATCAACGAAAGATTACAATGCTTTAAGTATTATTTCGTCCGTATATTATGATTGTGTGCCAGTGATGAAGATTCCTAGAACGATCTTTAATCCAAAACCGAATGTAGATTCTGCGGTGATTCAGTTTAGAGTCAAAGAACAGCCATTGCATATTGAAGATGAACAGGGATTTTTTGAAATGGTCAAAGCTTGTTTCAAACAAAGACGTAAAACAATCTATAATAACTATCGTGAATATTTGAAGGACAGTGAACTGGCTCAAAGCATATTGAAAGAGGCGGGGATTGAATTGTCAGCTCGTGCTGAGACTTGTACAATGGAAGACTTTATTCGTCTGAAAGGAGTTCAGGATGAAAAGAAGAGCGTACGCTAAAGTGAATCTGGGGCTGGATGTTGTCTGTCGCAGAGAAGATGGATATCATGAGCTCAATATGATTATGGTTCCCATTGATTTCTATGATATTGCAGAAATTAATATCAGTGAGGAGATGTCTTTTCACTGCAATGCTTCCTATCTTCCGTCTGATGATAAGAATACAATGTTGAAGGCAGTGAATGTGATGCGCGAGCATTTCGGATTCACAGAGAATTTTGAAATCATTCTGAAAAAACATATTCCATCACAGGCAGGACTAGCTGGCGGAAGCAGTGATGCAGCAGCGACAATGCATATCATTAAAGATTTGTTGAATCTTGAGGCAGATGATGAAATCATGATTCAGCTGGCCAAGAAAGTAGGAGCTGATGTGCCGTTTTGTTATATGGAACAGCCAGCACAGGTAACGGGTATTGGCGAGAAGATGGATTTCTTTGAGTTCAATTCAGATTTTTATCTCTTCCTAGCTAAGCCATATCGTGGAGTTTCAACGAAGAAGGCATTTGAAAGTTTAAATTTTGACACACTTCGACATCCTAATATAGAGGCAATTCGTGATGCTTTAGAAAATGATAATTATTATCAAATGATAGGTGCCCTAGGAAATTCTTTGGAACAGACCGCTTTTGATCTTGTACCGCAGATTCGTGACATTAAATATGAAATGATTGATTTCGGCTTTGATGGTGCACTGATGTCAGGGTCTGGATCAACTGTATTTGCGATTACTAAAGATAAAGAATTGCTGGAGCGTGCAAGTTCTCATTTTAGAAATAAAGGATGCTTTGTAAGAAAAACACGTATTATTCAACCACGTAAGGAACTGTAAAAAGTTCCTTTTTTTGAATGCTTGAAATGATTATGTGTCGTTTTACAGAGTAGGGAAAAATATCAGTGTAACAAAAAACAATGAAAAAGCATATAAAAGACTTTTTTTATGAGAGGAATTTGAGTAAAATATTAACGTGGAGGACTAAGGAATGAAATCAGCAATATTAATGGCTGCAGGTAAAGGAACGCGTATGCATTCTGACTTGCCAAAGGTTATGCATCAAGTATGCGGAAAGCCAATGATTGCGCATATCATTGATCAGTGTAAAAAAGCCTCAGTAGAAAGAATTGTAACCGTTGTCGGCTATGGACATGAAATCATTGAAGAAGCGATGCAGGGCCAATGTGAATTTGCGCTGCAGATGCCTCAGATGGGTACAGGTCATGCAGTAATGCAGGCACGACAACTTGAGGAAGAAGATGGACTGACTTTGGTTGTCAATGGTGACTGTCCGTGCATACAAAGTGAAACACTTGAACAGCTGTTGAAAGAATGTGAATCTGCGGATATGGTAGTGCTTAGTGCTGTCGTTGAAGATGCAAGATCTTATGGACGCATCGTACGCAAGGAAGATGGAACGATTGATCGTATCGTTGAATTCAAAGACGCAACTGATGAAGAAAAGGCAATCCGTGAAATTAACACAGGTATTTACTGTTTCAACAACAAGAAATTGTTTAAGCATTTAAAAGACATTGAAAACAACAATGCACAGAAGGAATACTACATTACAGATCTGGTTGAGATTTTTAATCGAAATGGTCTGACTGTTAAGGCAACGATTGCGAAAAACAATGATGAAGTTGCAGGAGTTAATGACTGTTACGAACTATCTTTGGCAGATAAATGGATGAGATCTCGTATCAATGAGAAATGGATGAGAGAGGGTGTTACTTTTGTAAATCCAGATGTGACATATGTTGGAAGTGATGTTACATTTGGGCATGATGTTACGCTTTATCCAAACATTACTCTAACAGGAAAGACATATATTGGAGATGGTTCTACAATCATGCCTAACTGCTGGCTTGAAAATGCGGTTATTGGAAAGAACTGTACAATTGATGCTTCAAGAATTATTGACAGTGAACTGAAAGATGAAATCACAGTAGGTCCATTTGCACATATTCGCGGGCATTCATTGGTAGAGTCTAAAAATCGTGTTGGAAACTTTGTGGAATTTAAAAACAATCATATGGGCTATGACAGCCGTTGTGCACATCTAACATATTTGGGAGATTGTGAGATTGGCAGTCATGTCAATATTGGATGCGGTGTAGTGACTGTAAACTATGATGGTAAAAACAAGTGGCATACGACAGTAAAAGATGGTGCATTTATCGGCTCTAATTCAAATTTGATTGCACCTGTTACTGTTGGTGAAAACAGCTTTGTGGCTTGCGGAAGTACAATCACAGACAATGTTGATGATGAAGACATGGCGATTGCTCGTGCAAGACAAATTAATAAAGAAGGATATGGAAAAGCATACCTAGATAAGGTACGCGGAAACAAATAAATATCAGGGGGAAAACTAAATATGATGAAAGAAACTGTAATTTTTTCACTCACATCCAGCGTAGAACTAACTAAAGAAATCTGTGAATATCTGAATCTGCCTGTGGGTAAATGCGCTGTCCGTCATTTTGCGGATGGTGAAATTCTGATTGAGCCTGAAGAAACTGTACGTGGACGTTCAGTCTTCATTATTCAGTCAACATGTGCTCCAGTATCAGAAACTTTGATGGAAGTATTGATTTGTCTGGATGCTTGCCGTCGTGCAAGTGCAGGTGAAATTACTGTTGTTACACCATACTTTGGCTATGCACGACAGGACCGTAAGGCTCGTGCTCGTCAGCCAATCACAGCAAAGCTGGTAGCTAATCTTTTGGAAAGTGCTGGCGCAGACCGTGTTGTTACAGTTGATTTGCATGCTACACAGATTCAGGGATTCTTCAATATTCCAATTGACAATCTGAGCGCAATCTCTTTGATTGGACAGTATTTCCGTTCTAAAAATTTGGATGATATCGTTGTTGTGTCTCCTGACCATGGCGGAACTACTCGCGCTCGTAATCTGGCAGATCTTCTGAATGCACCTATGGCTATCATTGATAAGAGAAGACCTAAACCAAATGTGGCTGAAGCAATGAATATCATTGGGGATGTTGAAGGCAAGGATGTTATCATCATTGATGATATGTGCGATACAGCAGGAAGCCTTGTTGCAGGAATTAAGATTCTGAAGGACAAAGGGGCTAAGGATATTTACTGTGCAGTGAGCCATGGGCTGTTGTCTGGTCCTGCAGTAGAACGTTTGAACAATGCTCCTATCAAGGAATTTGTTATCACAAACACTATTGCATTGTCTGAAGAAAAACGCAAAGCATGTCCAAAAATTACAGTACTGTCTGTAGGATATATGCTGGCAAAGACAATCGAAGCTATCAAGACACATTCACCTGTATCTGAAGTTTACGATCTATTCAACGACTAAAGCAAAAAAGAGCCATATTGAAGTGAACCCTTAAAGTTGGACCAACTTTAGGAGGTTCACTTTTTCTTTAAGATATTGTTCTGTAATGATAATCGTTATTATAAAATCTATAAATACCTTTAAATATAATGTTTAGTTGTTAAGTGAAAAACAATTGGAATAGATTAAAATTAATAAATAGCTATTAAAATATGTTTGGGAAATATTAATATTTCCCAAATTATAGGTGAATTACAGATAAAATAATAAATATATGCTAAATTTCAAAAGAAAAATGAACAAGGATTTAAAGAGGATGTGGTATGATATAAACAAACGATAAGGGAGAGAGTTATGGATTTTCTAGTAACTTTAATAGATGGAATAAATGATATTCTTTGGGGTCCACCAATGATTATTTTATTGACAGGAACTCATGTATGGATGACTTGGAAAACAGGCTTTATGCAAAAGTATATTTTTAAAGGAATCCGATTATCTGTGTCAAAAGATCCTGATGCAGAAGGTGACATTACACCTTTTGGTGCATTAGCTACTGCCTTAGCATCTACAATAGGAACCGGTAATATTATTGGTGTTGCCACAGCAATTGTGTCAGGAGGACCTGGAGCTGTTTTCTGGACTTGGATTGTTGGAGTGTTTGGAATTGCCACAAAATATGCAGAAAGCTTAATCGCAATCAAATATAGAAAGAAAATGCCAGATGGCTCATACATTGGAGGAGCTATGACTGCTTTGGAACATCTAAATTTAAAATCATTGGGAATTGCTTTTGCAGTGATTGCAGGGTTGTGTTCCTTTGGAATAGGATGCGGAGTTCAGTCAAATGCGATTGCCGATATTTTAAAAAACAATTATCAGGTTCCTGTGATGATATCTGGAATTGTGATTGCTGCATTAACTGCACTGGTGGTACTTGGTGGAATAAGGTCTATTTCAAAAGTTTGTGAATTGCTTGTGCCATTTATGTCATTGTTTTATTTTTTAGGCTGTGGTTACATTTTGTATTATAATCGAGCATACTTGGGGGAAACTGTTTCTTTAATTATATCAAGTGCATTTACACCAAGAGCTGCGTTCGGTGGTTTTGTTGGATCAACACTCATGGTGGCTGCTCGTTATGGGATTGCCAGAGGATTGTTTTCTAATGAATCTGGTATGGGGTCAGCTCCAATTGTCGCAGCCGCATCACAAACTAGAAACTCAGTTCGTACTGCACTAATCAGTTCCACAGGTGTATTCTGGGATACTGTTATTGTGTGTTTGATGACAGGTCTGGTATTATGTTCTAGTGTTGTTGCTAACGATGCAATTACCAGTGTTGGATTAGATGGAGGACAACTGGCTTCACTCGCCTTTGCTCAAATTCCTGTTATCGGAACGCCATTACTTGTATTTGGAGTTATTACATTTGCATTCTCTACAATATTAGGGTGGAATTATTATGGAGAAAGATGCATGGTTTATTTGTTCGGGGAAAAATCAGCAGTACCATATAAGGTTCTCTGGGTTATCGTTACATTTGTTGGTGCTGTAGCAAACTTAAGTTTAGTCTGGAAAATATCAGATGCTTTGAATGCACTGATGGCAATACCTAATTTGATTGCGGTTTTACTATTAAGCAAGCTGATTGTCAAAGAAACCAAATATTACTTACATGAATCTCGACTTGATGAAAGAGATGTTGAACTTAACTAAAAAGGTGATCGTTTGATCACCTTTTCTTTAGAAAGCTTCAAATCCTACTAAGATTCCACCGAGTTCTGCATAAAAACAGTTTAGCCCATGATTTACATTGATTTCAATATTGCACTGAGGGAATTCAGAGAGAATCAGTTCTTTTAAAGTCTCAGCTCCTTTTTCATTGAAGTTGTGTCCAATGGATACGCGTCCACCTTTATATCCCATTTCTTTCATGTTGTTGAAAAGTACTTGAAGAGCTTTCTTTTCACCACGACATTTATTTCTTTGAGCTAGCTGTCCATCAAAAGCTTCACCTACAATGCGGATGCCTAATGCATTGACTGCCATGGCAACTGCAGGGTTAACACGTCCATTTCTGGCTAGGTTATCTACTGACTGAAGTGAGAATACGAGGTGTGTTCTTGAGGTATATTCTTCAATCTGATTTTTGATTTCTTCAAAAGAATCCCCACTGTTAATGAGATCAACGAGTTTTTCAACAATCATTTTCATATGTGGTCCTGTTGAAAGAGAATCAACAATATGTACTTTGCGTTCAGGGTGTGCTTCAGTATATTCTTTTGCAGCCATTACTGCAGAGTTATAGGAACCTGAAAGTCTTGATGTAATCGCAACACCAAAGATATATTCAGCATCTTGAAATGCTTCAAGCCATTCAGCACTGTTTGGGCAAGATGTTCCGCTTTTTCCTTTGTAGGCTTTGATGTCCATGGCCATCTGAAAAACATTCAGATGTTTGTCATCAACGTATTCTTTATCAGTAATAATTTTTAATGGAACTGACTGATAGTTCGTGTTTTCAAGTTCATAGACGTTAGATGCAGAATCCGCAACAATTTTAAATTTCATAGGATTACCTCTTGTAAATCGTAATTATATAAAACAATATAACTAATTATAAAAAGTATGTCAAGAGATAATCAAAACCCTTACAAGATAACTTGACGAACACTTGTTGGTTCATTAGAATAAAGATATGAGAAACGAAGTAACAGAAAAAATTGCAGAAAAATTAGAGAAATTTAATCTGCCCGCATATGAAATGATCCCTGATGTTGGACTGTATCTTGAACAGACTGTCCAGTACATCAATGATTGTTTTAGTCATGTTCCTGGAATGGAAATTACAGGATCTATGATCAGTAACTATGTGAAGCAGGGGGTTGTGTCTAAGTCCATTAAGAAACGCTATTATCGTGAACATATTGTGCGTTTGATTTTTCTCGTTGTTGCGAAAAGTGTACTGTCTTTAGATAATATTCGTCTGATGTTTCAGATGCATGAAGAAGTGTATGAAGATCATGTGGCTTATGAATATTTAAGACGTGAAATCGCGAATGTGGGTGCATATGTCTTTGGACTTAAAGATGAAATGGAAGAGATTGGTGTCACACAGTCTGCAGCTAAAACTGTATTAAGAAAAACAATTATTTCCTTTGTACACAAAATTTACGTTGATATGTATTTGGAAATTGAAAGGGAAAGAAGAGGATAACAAAAAGTGCCGAAAGGCACTTTTTTAATCGATGATATGTGGTTTTACATCTTTTGGAATCAGGCATTCATAAACATCATCACCAAGACGCTGTTTGTGTTCAGCCTTAGCTTGTTCAATCAGTTCTGGATGAGAGTGCAGTTCAATTGCAGCCTGTGCAAGAATATGTCCAGCATATTCCAGTCCTTTATGGGCGATTGATGAAGTTCCCTGGGCAACCCACTGCCAGCTGTGAGCACCTGCGCCAATTGCGAAACATGCAGTGTTGATTTGTCCTGTTGGTACAACCCAGGAAATATCGCCAACATCTGTTGAGCCCATGCCACATTCTTCACTGTGATCAGATTCCATAAATCCTGTATGAAGAGCTTCATTTTTAATGATTTCTTTCATAAGTTCAGGATGTTTTGCGCGGTGTGGAACACCGATGTTTTCTTGAGGGTATGTGTCTTTAAATGACTTTGCATAAGCGAGTTCTGCATCGGTATATTCTGGTGCAGGCACTTTCATAAATGCTTCAGAAAGTACATTTTCAAGTACAAAATTAGGTACAGTGTTACTTAATCCTTCATCAAATAAGACATCTAGCTTTGTTTCAGTCATTAGTGCAGCACCTTTGGCGATATTAATGACACGTTCATATAATTTTACTGCTTTAGGATTTGTTGTAGAACGGATGAAATACTTCAGTTCAGCTTCAGACTGTACAACATTTGGTGCTTTTCCACCAACATTTAAATAGGCATAATGTACACGGTCTGTAGATTCCATGTGTTCTCTAAGATAGTTGACACCAACGTTCATGAGTTCACATGCATCAAGTGCAGAACGTCCTAAATGGGGTGATCCTGCTGCATGAGAAGAAACACCATGGAATCTAAAGTTGACACTAATACAGCTTTGTGAAGAACCCGTACTAACCTGATTGAATTGACCTGGATGCCATGACAATGCGATATCTGTATTAGAGAGATATCCATCTCTTGCCAGATAAGCCTTGCCGCTTCCTGATTCTTCTGCAGGACATCCGAGTATTTCTACTGTACCTTCAAGATGATTGTCTCTTAGATAATTGCGATATTCAATTGCGGCAGCAATCGACCCGACACCTAACAAATGATGGCCACATCCATGTCCTGGATCTTCATTTGAAGTGCGAGGGGCATATTCAGTAATATCAGCCTTTTGACTCATCCCAAACAATGCATCATATTCACCTAAGAAAGTAATGACTGGTTTTCCATGTCCCCAGACTCCTTTATAGGCAGTTGCCATATCTGCGATTCCTTTTGTGACTTCGAATCCTTCCTGTTCAAGATATTCACACATCGCATCACATGACTTTGTTTCTAAAAAACCAGTTTCTGCATAAGACCAGATTTGGTCTGCAAGATGATTCAACGCTTCATTCATAATGATCAGCTCCTTTTAAAATTGACTCATAGGAATAGTTTATATGAAAATGAAACAAAATGAAAGTGTTTTCTGAAAAAAGGTGAGTTGTTTTCAACTCATCTCATTTCAATCATTTGATTTAATTCAAAACTATAGATGTATGCAAGAATTTGATGATGAGGATACATTTTAGAAAGTGCATAGTGATATGCAGAAATCTGATCGTGATAACGTTCTATCAGGATTTGTTCATCAACGTGACGATCTGACTTAAAGTCAATTAGTGTGACAGTATCATCACTGACGGACAGATAGTCAATAAACCCATGGGTGATGTTTCCGTTTTCTCTTAGAATAAAACTGTATTCTTTATGAATTTGGTTGTGTTGAAGAGATAGGAAGAGTGGGTGATTGCCAAGGTTGATTAAACGTTCAACATCAGATGGATAAATATCTGGTGCGATAGCTTTTATCTGTGAAGCAGTCCATGGTGCAGCTGGAAGATGCTCAACCAGTTCATGAAGCTGAGTCCCTCTTAGGGATGCACGATATCCACTCAGATTCAAAGGCCCTATATCATTTACTTCCAAAGAAGAAGGAGTAATGACAGAAGTCTGTTGAACTTGTTTTTCCCAGCGGATTATTGTTTCATCTGATTTCTTTTCTGTTTTAGACAGATTCACTTTTTGTGGTGTAACAATGATTGGAAGAATTCTATGATAGCGTTCAAACTGTTCCATGCCAGAAAGCAGCAAGTCAGAGAATCCTTTCTTAGCAAACATCAGTGCAAGATTAACAGGGGATGTAGTATAGGTGTCTTTGACTTGATCTACAAGAATTAGTTTGGTTTGTGGTCGAGTTGTCGCTACATAAAGAAGACGAATGTTTTCTTCAAACTCTTCGATAGAGTTACGATATTCCAGTGCTAATCTTTGAAGTGTTGGACGTTTGATACGATATGGCATAAGAACGCTTTGCATACCTAAACCATGGATATTATCTATCATGCATTTTTCGGTGTTATCCATAATACGTGTGCCAAAGGTACTCCAGAAAAAGACGACAGGAAATTGCAGACCTTTAGACTGATGTACACTCATAATGCGTACAACATCATCTAAACTAGATGCAGAGATGGCTTCAGAGGTTGGCTGATTTTCAACTTCTTTTAAGAAACTAAGGTACTTGTTGAGAGATGGTCCATGTTTCGATTCAAAGTCACAAAGACGATCACAAAACAAATCTAAGTTTGTTTTTTCCTGTACAGACTGATTGAAATAAAAGTCATTGATATCCAGCATTGCCTGATATGCTGCAAATAAACCTTCTTGATAATAACACTGACATACATTTTGATAATGTCGAATAAAGTCGTTATTTGAAGCCTCTAAACAGAAATAATAAGAACGATTCTTATTTTCAATTCTTATTTTTGACAGTGTTTCAAAGTCCATTTTGAACATTGAAGAAGTCAATACAGTGACCATCGCAAGATCATCGTTAGGGTTTTGTATCAGTTTAAAAAACTGTATGATTTCCTGAATGGAAACTGACTTATAGAAGCCTGATTTCACAGCCATGGAGTTAGGAATGCCAGCCTTATCAAAGCTGTAACGCAGTTTATCTTTTACTGCGTGTGAACGTACAAGAACACAATAGTCTGACCATTTTTTGAATTTGGTCTTTTCTTTCATGGACAGGATTTCTTTTGCGATATAGTCTGCCTTCAGGTCACCCATTTCTTCTTCATCATTAAGTTCTTCAGAGGGTGATATCGCATGAAATTCAACAGGATATTCATCGTGGTCATCCTGTGAGTCAGTACCAATAGAAACCCAGTCAAAGGAAGTATATTCCTGTGAGAGGCCTTGAACATTCATTAAGACGTTGAATAGATAATTGTTGAATTCAACGATACTTTTGCAGGAACGATAGTTCTCAGACAAGAAGATAATTTCCTGTGAACCATCTTCACTATGAATCAGATCACGCATAATCTGAGGACGTGCACCTCGGAAACGATAGATAGATTGTTTAATATCACCAACACGGAAGATGTTGTTGCCTCGGCTGATAAGTTCAATGATTGTGTTTTGTACATCATTGGTATCCTGGAACTCATCAACAAGGATATCTTCAAACTGACGCTGTATTTTTCGTGCGGTTCGCTTATTATCTGCCAACAGAATTTTAAGCGCAAACTGTTCCATATCGCCAAAGTCCATAGCCTGTTTTTGTGCTTTGGCTATGGCGTAGTTGTGATGTATCCTCAAACTTAAGTCAATGAGAGTTTCTGCATAAGGAGAAGTATCATTGATGGATTGAATAAGCTGGTCTTCAGAAATTAAAAAGGCAGCTGCATCATTACACAGGTCCATGATTTTCTTTCGAACAGGTTTTAATGCTTCTTCTTTTGTGACACGTCCCAGTGGTGTTTCACAGCAGTTACGGATGATGCGATATACTTCACGGTAGTTCATTGTATCCAATGCGTCTTTTAATGGGGCAAGCTTTTCTTTGCGTAGTCGAACATGACTTTCAAAGTCACTGACATCAGCATGAGTCTTATTGATTATATCTAATGCTTCATCAAGTGCATTTTCAATACAGAGCGCCTGTGCATGACATGCATCCATAAATAGTCTTAATAGATTTTCAGAAAGTTCACTGAGTGTACGAACAGGCTGAATGTTTTGTTTGAACTGTCCTATCAATGAATCTAAGTCTTCTGTTTCAGAATAGATTTGAGCCAGTTTCATTGCGCTGTTTTTTAATGCATCGACATCATCGCTGCGGCCACTGAAATAATGTGCTAAAGATTCAAAACGATTTTTATCACTTTGATAGAATTCATCAACAGACTGATTCCATGCCTGCTGTTTTAACATAAGACATTCATCATCACTAAGAATGTTAGAAGCTGTCTTAGGATCAAGATGAATCATAAAGTAATTCTCTTTAATGACAGAAAGACAGAAAGAGTGAATGGTAGAAACATGTGCGCTTCCTAACAAAACAAGCTGATCTAATAGAAACTGTTTTTGTAGAGGGTCTGTTTCTTGTTCGGCAGATTTTGATAGGCTCATAAACAATCGGCTTTTCATTTCTGCAGCTGCAGCTTCTGTAAAGGTCATTGCTAGAATTGCAGTAACAGGTACATGATCTTCAACGATGCGCTTTGTTAGACGTGCAGTTAATACAGCTGTTTTTCCAGCACCTGCAGAGGCAGAGACGACAACGTTTTTACCTAATGTTTCAATAGCGCGCTGCTGATTTACACTCCATTTCATGATTTCGTCACCTCCTTAAAAAAGTGAGAAGTCAATTCAGGAGGAACAATTGATTTGACTTTCAGGGAATGGAAACGGCAGATACTTGATGTTTCACAAAACAGACAAGCATCTTCTGTTGGAATAAGGGCAATATTTCCAGATGAAACTTGCTCAGCCAGATATTGATAAATTGTAGTAATAAGACCAGATAAATCGTCAATAGAATAGATTTTGGAAGGTTTTCCATTCTTAAAGTTTTTGATATGTGTACCATCAAAATCTAGCATATCTGTATTCTCAAAAGTTAATCCATCTAAACGATGAGACTGCTTCCATAAATCATATCCATCATCTACAGGGTCAACCAGTACAAATTTTCTCCCATCCACTTTAGAAATACCTGACTTGATATCATCATTTTTCAAAGAGACATAGTAACATCCTGCAGCTGTTTTCTGAAATAACAAGGAAGCTGTATATAGGTAGGTTAACAGCTGAAGCTGAAGACCACTTTGAGCCTTTGTGACTGAAAGTGTTTTATGAGAACTTTTGTAGTCCAGGATTCTTAACATATCATGTGTCATATCAATACGGTCAATAATTCCCTGGATTGCGACAGGTACATCTTCGTTTTCTAAAAGAGTCATCTTAAAATGTTTTTCCATTGCATAAGGCTCAAAGTCTGTGTTCTGTTCCATTTCACCTAAAAACTCAAATATTTGTGTCATGTTTTTGATACATCTATGTTTTGTGACAGTTAAGTGTGTGCGTTGTTTTTTAAACAGATGAATCACAGGATTAAAGATATGATCAACGATTTCTATTAGTTCTTCTTCTTGAACCTGTCCAATATTTTTATGGTATTTTGAAAGAACTTCTTCTAGGACTGCATGTTGTAAAGTACCCATCATGGCGATATTAAATTCAGGAAGTTTCTGATCTCTGAGTTTTAGACCATAGCTTAAAAAATAGGAAGCAGGACAATGAAACCAGCGTTCAAAAGAAGAGATACTTCCATGCAGCTTTCCATTTCTTAAGAAAAGTTTTTTTGCGGTATCTGCACTGATTGTGAAGTCAGTTTTGTGTTTTTGATGATGCTGAACCAGTTTCCATGGAACAGGGTCATGGGCAAGTCTGCTGGATATTTCTACAGACATTTGTCGACCTTTACCTTCATAGTCCGCGCAGGAAGCAGAGAAGATAATGTCATCGGCACATCTAAAAATCCAAGATGTTTGTACAGCATTAAAACGCTGACGTTCTGTCTTGAGTGGGTAGCCTTTTACTTTTGATACATAGTCTTCATCAAAGATACGGCTGCATGGCTGAAAGTTAGGGAAACTGCTTTGAACACAACCTAATACATATCCATGAGTTCGAGGAAGTACAGGATGAGTTAAATCACTTACACAGACACAATGCTGGAATGAACTTGAAGAGGTACATGTTAAATTTTGAATTTCAAAACAAATTAAATCAGTATATTGAGGATGATCCAATACACGTACATGATGTTCAAGTATTTCTTTAATGCGAAGTAATACAGAACGTTCTTCTGGCTGTTGAGACAATGCATGAGCTCTACAGAATTCATATGCTGATACAAAGATAGATCCTTCAAAATGAATCTGAATCTTTTCACGTACTTCTTCTGCATGTTTTTCCAAATCAATCAGTTTTTGTACTTCTCTGTCATCCATTAGAATTTCTGAATCAACAATATGCTGAACATGTTCAAATGGAAAGTTCAACTCATCAGGATTTTCTACAAATAAATCAAGATAATGAATCAGAGCATCAAAATGTTCTAAAGTATGATAGCCAGCATGAAGATATTCGATGAATGTATCCAGATTTTTTTCTTGCAGAAACTTTACAAGAGTTATCCACAGTCGAGCAATCTGAGATGGTTTTGAAGAGTTGACAAATCCATAAGGAATGCCATAACGATCAAAGACAAGCTGAAGTACTTTCTGATCAGAAGCAGAATCACAAAGTACGATATTGATATCTTCAGGCTTAAGGTTATTTGAGATAATATGCTGAGCGCAGGCTTCGATTTCCTGACGTCGATTTAATGCAGTATAGCCAGTCAATGAAACAGGTGTTAAAGATATGTCTTTTAAAGCTGCACCTGATTTTAAAAGATGTTCAGTGCACATGCCATCAAACATTGATGAATGATAAGAAGGAATGACTTCTACATGATTCATATTAATGTGTGAGTGTAAAAAGTCAATTCGATGTGATGATGCAGTGGGAAGATCATAAAAAGATTGAATGAGTTGTTTTAACTCTCTTTGAAAATCATCTTCTTCAGGTAGATCTTCCAGCTGTATCTGATATTCAGCCATCTCATTGCGAAAATCAGTCAGCTGTTTCAGAAAGCTGGGGTTATCCATCATTTGAGTAAAATGAGGACAAGCATCCTTTATGGACTGAATACGTGCATATGCTTGTTCAAGGATTTCTGATGTGCTAACTGTTGAACGAGGCAGAAGGGCACTAAAAGGAACAACGGATACGTTGCTTAATACTTGTGTATGTTGTTCGTCCAGCAGCTGATGAAGAAGGGTCTCATGCAGATAAGCTGGAGCAGCAATTACTTTTTTCATAAAGTGCACCTCCGTATTTGACATTATTTTACCACAGTTCGTGATTCTCTCACAGAGAAGAAAAATGAATGATTTTTCATCATCCATTTTTGAGGTTTTATATTTTAAAAAAGAATAATTAATATGAGGCTTTCTATAAACAGCTGATAAGTACTATCATATGTATTTGTGATGGGATGACTCTTGTAATATTGGTTGTAGATTTTCAAAAGAAAAAAGTATTCGTTTGTTGAATATGAGAATGAGAATCATTCTTTAAAATTTTATAAAACATGAAAAAAACAGACTATTTTTAAAAGTCTGTTTTTGAATGAATCTCATATTCAATCACAGTGTGATCTTTACCTTGATAATGCAGTGGATAGCTGTTATGTGTGCGTCTCATACCGCATTTTTCCATCACGCGTGAGGATGCAACGTTTTCAATGAAGCATTCTGCAGTGACTCTTTGATACTCTAAATGGAATAGATGATGAATGACTGCTTTGAGAGCTTCTGTAGCATATCCTTGGTTCCAATAAGGTTCTCCAATCGCATAGCCCAGTTCAATGGATTCAATGGTTTGTTCCTGTTCTAAAAGAAGTCCTATTACTTCATGTGTATCTTTCAGTTCCAGGATATAGATGAGTTTTCCTAATTCCTGAAATTGAATCAGATTATCAACGGTAGCATCTTTGATGTTGTCGATGTACTGTGCTAAAAAAGTTTTAAGTACATTTGGATTGTGATGAATCAGGTGATACATTGGAATAGCGTCATCTTCTATGACTTGACGAAGGATTAAGCGCTCTGTCTGTAATGGCTGACTCATTGAGTGAAGACCTCCTTTAGTCTTGAATCACTTTTATGATAACATATAATATTACTTTTTAGAGGTCTGAATCATCAGGATTTTCAGATGATTCTTTTTCAGTATAATCTGCATCAATGATTTGTTTAGGTGTATTGTCTTCTTGTTTCATGGAATGGAATCCTTTTTTTAGTGAGACTTCTCCAGTTTTAACTAAATTTACGATAACACCAATCGCAAATACTAGATATCCAATATCACAAAGAATATTCCATGCACCTACGACTAAACCTTCTAATAAACCTGGCAATAGAATTGATAATAGAATATCACCTAGAACTTCAATAATCC
The DNA here is from genome assembly GCA_017473335.1 of Erysipelotrichaceae bacterium. Lineage (GTDB taxonomy): Bacteria > Bacillota_I > Bacilli_A > Erysipelotrichales > Erysipelotrichaceae > RGIG1896. The sequence continues at coordinate 43,407 of JAFULN010000009.1, read as the reverse complement.
AAAATGGAATACGCAGGAAAATACAGAGAAGGATTGCGGTGATAATGGTAGAGATGATGTTGGAGAAACCTCTTTCATTCATGTGTTCAAACAAATCACCAAAGATACGTGTTAAAAAGGATGCAACATCATTCAATATGGAACTTAACTGACGTGACCAGTCTTCTTTTTCTGTGAATTGATCATCTATCTTGTAAGCTTTTAAGATTTCACGTGCCAACTCATCCACATTGCCAAAATCATGAACTGCCTGTTGTTCTGTTTTACCTTCATTGATTTTTTCATCTATGATTTCTGAATATTCATCAATGATATCTGTGATTTCATCTGTACTTAGCACAGATAATTTCATTTTGAGTCTTGTTAAAAATTCTTGTTTAGTCATGGTCACAATCTCCTTCAATAAATTGATTGATTTGTCTGCTGAACTGAAGCCAGTCATATTTTAATTGGTTCATAGCTTCTAGTCCTAGGGGAGTGATACGATAATATTTACGTGGAGGACCTTCAGTAGATTCTCTTAAATAGGTTTCAAAGTACTTTTCGTTGGTCATTCGCTTTAATAATGGATAGATGGTTCCTTCATTGACTTGTACGACTTCACATACTTGCTTCACAAGTTCGTATCCATAGATATCATGTTGACTAACTACAATCATGACAACCAGTTCAAGTACACCTTTTTTAAATTGAGAGTTCATAGTTGCCTCCTTTGTTTCTTTAAGGTTATGTTAAGACAAGTACCTTGCAATGTCAAGTACTAAAAAATAAAAATAGTGTATCCTTTTTGAATATTAGGTAGAATAATTATAAATAAGGGTTTTATACCATAATAGGGGAGCTAGAATTATGCCAATCACAACATTACTTAAAGAAGTGCAGGATGTACGTAAGGGCGGTACAGACTGCGATTTCAATGGTTATCTTGAAGATTACCTTGAAATGATGGAAGAAACAGATCCATTCAGAAGTATCCTGACGACAATTTTTGAACAGGACAATGACTGCCGTGTATGCGTAAATTATCGCATTGCGCTGAATCGTACTGTGATTTCCAACCAGATTATCCGTTATAAGGATGCATTCAAACTTGAAGATTTGCGTGTTGTTTGTCCACTGATTGTTTATTCAGAACGTGATGGACAGCAGCGTGGTCTGATGATTTATCGTGCAGATAAGCAGAACTACCTGTATGCAAAGGGTATGTACTACTGCTTCACTGAACCAGGAAGTCCATTTGCAGATTGCAAGAATGAACTTGTATCTGTTGTAAATAATGATGAAAAAGCAGTTGCATCAATTTATTCTAGACTGTACACTTACAAAGCAGGTGCTTTGCAGAGAGAATTTGACAAGTCTTGTTTCAGCAATTATGAACAGCTGAAGACTGAAGCAGTTGCTGAATCGGTTGCATTGAAAGAACATGCATCTGAAGCTGTAAATGCAGTTGAAGATCCACAGCCAGTTATTTATGAAATGATTCAGAAGTGGTTCTTATTGAAGAAGGTTTGCTATGTACAGTACATGGTATCAAAAGATCTTTTGAACTCTGTTCATGAAGGCAATATCAAGAAACAGAGAAATCAGGCAAAGGTTAATGCCGATTCTATCGTGTTTGTACCATATAGCGAACTGTGGAGAATGAAAAAACCAGCTGCTAAATAAGCAGCTATTGTAGCGATGTCCGAGAGGCTGAAGGAGCACGCTTGGAAAGCGTGTGTAGGTGTAAGCTTACCGAGGGTTCGAATCCCTCTCGCTGCGCCATTTATAAATCAAATAAACCCGTAAGCATAAGTTTACGGGTTTATCATTTGGTATAGAAAAGAAATAATGATAAATCCATGATTACAATAATAAAAAGCTGTGACACATTCAATGTCACAGCAGATATTAGAAGATTTCAACGAGTTCTTTGGTACACTTGTTGAGGACTTCGGTTTCGCCTTTTTCGTTGATGATGACAACGTCTTCAATACGAACACCGATTTCATTACGAATGTAGATGCCAGGTTCACAGCTGAAAGCCATGCCAGGTGCTAAATGCATCTTGTTGTCACCGTGGATATATGGAGCTTCATGTCCAGCATAGCCGATACCGTGTCCTAGACGATGATTGAATTCGTAGCCATATCCAGCTTCTTCAATGACTTTGCGGGCTGCCATATCAACATCTGGAATCCATGCCCCATTTACTGCAGCTGCTTCACCAGCTAGGTTTGCCTTGAGTACGAGGTTATAGATTTCTTTTTCTCTGTCGGTTGCATTACCTACAATAACAGTTCTTGTGATATCACTGAACATGCCTTTATAGGTGCAGCCATAGTCCATTTCTACAACTGCATGTTCACCAATGATTGCGCTGTCACCAAAATAATGTGGATTTGCAGCATTCGCATCAACCGCAACAATACCTCCCATAAAGGCATCCGCACCATAATGCATGCATAAACGAGCGAGTTCATTTTTAATATCTTTTTCACTCATGCCTGGCTTGATGAAATGAATAATATCTTCAAAAGCTTTATCCACAATCTGTGATGAGATTCTTAAATTCTCAAGTTCTTCAGGTGTTTTAATGATTCGTGTCATTTCTAAATAATGTTTTCCGTTGACTGGTGTAAATTCAAAGGTTTCCATCAGTTTAATTAAATTAAATGCACGTACTGTACCATTGACAGCAATACGTTTACCGATGAGATTATGTTCCTCAAAGGCTTTTTTAACAGTCTCAGTAAAGCCCTCTGAATCCATCCATTGATAGACTTTATTTCCATCCATAAAACCTATTGCTTCTGCTTCTGTCAAGCGATTACAGATATAGAAAGCTTCACCTTTTGCGGTGATGACAAGCGTCTGAAAACGTTCGCACAGATAAGGAGAATGTCCTAACAGGAAGACAAGGTCATGTCCTGGAGCTGCCATAAGAGCATCGACATGTTCGTTTTTCAGCATTTCTGCGAGCTTTTGAATTAAATCACGATTGATCATAATGAGTTCTCCTCTTTTCTTACTCCACAATCATACCACTATTTTCTTGATTTCGCACTTAGGATAGAACTTGATGTTGAAAAACGATATAATGATTCTATGGAGGATGCGTCATGAAACAGATACGTTGTGTAGCGAGTGATTTGGATGGTACATTTCTAAATGTCAAAGGAGAAGTTGGTGAACTGAGTAAAGAAGTTCTTCAGCAGCTGCATGAAAAAGGGATTTTGTTTGTACCTTGTACTGGAAGAGCGTACATAGAAGCTCCAGATTATTTTAAAGAAAGAACAGAGTTTAAGTATTTAGTGACATCCAATGGAGCATTGATTAGTGATCATGCTGGAAATGTGATTCGCACTTTAGTACTTTCTATGGAAAAGGCAAAAGAGGTATTTGATGTATGTGCTCCAATTTCATCCTATTGGACAATTGATGTTGATGGTACCTTGTATTGTAGTGAAACACTAAGTGATGATAAAGAGCTGATTGGAGAGACACACAAACGTATTCAGGAATTTAGAAAGACACGTATCTTTCAATATGATGCTGATTTTTTAAATCAAGCACAAGGTGGAGTGCGAAAGCTTCATTTCATGGTAAAGAATGCTGAACATAAAGCAGAACTGCTTGAGGCCTTGAAAGATGTGAAAGATATATTAATTACCTGGTCGGGTGCATCCAATGTAGAGGTTCAGCATCCGAGATGCTCAAAAGGAGAAGCCTTGAAGATTATCATGAATTTAGGACAGATTTCTAAAGAAGAAACAGTTGGTTTTGGAGATAATACGAATGATTTGAGTTTGTTTGAAGCGGTAGGTCTGAAAGTTGCAGTTGAAAACGCTTCTGAAGATTTAAAGAAACAGGCGGATGAAATTGCGCAGTCAAATCGTGTAGAAGGTGCAGCTTTGTTTGTGAAAGATAAACTACTATGTGACTAATAAAGAGAATCTTAGCTATGGATAAAAAAGTAAGAGTATTGAATTTAGTGATGCTGATATCAGCGATGATATGTCTTGTGTGCTATGACCTATTTAGAGGATTATGGCTGAAAGGCTTCACTAGTTCATGGTTTTTTGTGCTTGGTTGTATAAATCTTGTCTATGCATGGAAACAGAATGTAAATAGAAAAAGCGTTATTATTCTGATAGTACTGGGGCTGTGTTTAGGAATGTGCGCAGATGTACTTTTAGGCATCAATTTTATGGCAGGGCTACTGTGTTTTGCGTCTGGACATGTCATGTATTTGGTAGCGTTTTATATACTTAAGAGATTTCAGTGGAAAGATGTGCTTTTTATTGTACCTGTAGCTGTTTTGTCAATTTATCTTGTACGGGGACACCGCTTATACAGATTGAAGATAGTGGATTGAAGAAACTGTTGATTGGATATGCAGTGATTATCGCTTGTATGCTGGCAAAGGCATTATCGAACTATTGTACGAATAAATGTATATCTACAAAGCTTATTTTAATAGGAAGTCTGATGTTCTGGTTTTCTGATTTAATGCTAGCGATAGATATGTTTGGAAAAAGCAGTCGTTTGGTCTGGATTTTGTGTTCATATAGTTACTGGCCAGCACAGAATCTTCTGGCTCATGCATTGTATCATTTTGTGAATGAGCAGAATATTTTACAAATATCAAAAGAATAGAAAAGAGGATGTATGATGAATTGTTGGAAGATTGGTGTGATTGGATTTGGAAACATTGCACAGGCGCTCATTGGAGGGTTATTGAAAGTACAGGCAATTAAGCCTGAACAGGTGCATGTATGTGCTGCACATTATGATAAAGTATGTGTAAGCGCCAAGAAGTATGGTGTTTATGCATGTCAAAGTGCAGAAGAAGTAATTAATAAGAGTGATGTTGTGATTTTAGCAGTCAAGCCTTATCAGATGGAGAAAGTATGTGCACCGATTCAGAATCTTTTAAAAGATAAGATTGTGATTACTGTTGCATCGAAGTGGAATTTTGATAAGTTTGATGCGGCACTTGCACCAGGGACACATCATTTGAGTATGATTCCTAATACACCTGTTGCAGTTGCACAGGGGATTGTGATTATGGAAGAAAAGAATTCTCTGACAGAAGAAGAGTTTTCTATGTGGAAAGAATTACTGGGAAAGATTGCACTGGTTGAGGTGGTAGATTCAGATCATATGTCAATCGCAGATACAATCAGTGGCTGTACACCTGCATTTACTGCAATGTATTTAGAAGCACTGGGGGATGCAGGAGTGAAGCATGGTCTGACTCGTCCGATGGCTTATCGTCTAGTTGCACAGATGCTCAAAGGAACAGGGGCATTGTATCTTGAACAGGAAAAACATCCAGGAGCAATGAAGGATGCGGTCTGTTCGCCTGGCGGTACGACGATTCGTGGTGTAGAAGCTTTAGAACAAAATGGTTTTAGAGCAGCTGCAATGAGCGCAATTAATGCAGCAATGAGTAAGAAATAAGGGAGCTGAACATATGACAAACTGGAAGATTGGTGTGATTGGTTTTGGAAATATTGCACAGGCACTCATTGGTGGATTGCTGAAGGTACAGGCAATTGATCCTGAACAGGTTTTTGTATGTGCTGCACATGTTGATAAATTGCGTATGAATGCTGAAAAATATGGAGTTCATGCATGTCAGGATGCAGAAGAAGTAATTGAGAAGAGTGATGTGGTGATCTTAGCTGTGAAGCCATATCAGATGGAAAAAGTAGTTACACCACTAAAGAGTCTATTGAAAGATAAAATTGTAGTGTCAGTGGCATCAGGATGGATGTTTGATCGTTTTGAAGGGCTGCTGGAAAAGGGAACTCATCACATCAGTACAAGCCCGAATACACCTGTTGCAGTTGCAGAAGGGATTATTATTGTAGAGGATAAACATTCTTTAAGTGATGATGAATTTAGTCATTTGATACAACTTTTTGAACAGGTTGCATTAGTAGAAATACTTGATATTGATCATATGGGGATTGCAGGAACATTGAGTGGAGCTACACCGGCATACGCTGCAATGTTTATTGAAGCTTTGGGTGATGCGGGTGTAAAACATGGACTTACTCGTGCATCTGCATATCGCTTAGCTTCACAAATGCTTGCAGGGACAGGAAAGCTGTATCTGGAACATCAGAACCATCCGGGGGCTATGAAAGATGCAGTATGTTCACCAGGAGGCATCACGATTGTAGGTGTTGAAGCTCTGGAACAAAATGGTTTCAGATATGCAGTCATGTCCGCTATTAATGCATGTCAGTCAAAGAAAGCGGGATAAGAAGCGATGATTCTGTTAATAAGCGGTGCTTCTCATACGGGTAAAACACTGCTTGCACAGCAGCTGTTAGAACAGTTTCATATTCGGACTTTATCGCAGGATCATTTAAAAATGGGATTGATTCGAAGTGGTCAGACAGAATTAACACCACTGGATGATGAACAACTGAAAGAATATCTATGGCCAATCACAAAAGAAATCATCAAGACGGCTATTGAAAATCATCAGGATTTAATTGTTGAAGGATGTTACATTCCTTTTGACTGGAAAGAATCATTTGAAGAGGATTATCTTCAGCACATTCAGTATGTGTGTCTTGTAATGAGTGAAACATATTTATTGAATCATAGAGATGAAATCATCAGACATGGTGATATTGTGGAATGCCGATTAGATAAAGAGTTGAATATAAAGGCTTTAGTAGAAGAAAACTTGTACAATAAAATGATGTGTGAAAGATATCAGTTGTCAATGATTGTGATAGATGATCAATATGATGTATTTGAACAGACAAAAAGACTGTTTCAAGTTGATAAAAATGTTACAATAGAATCATAGAAAAGAGGGATTGTGATGATACTTCAAAGTACACGTGTTTATTATGAAGAAAAACTTCAGCCTCGTCAGGTTGTGATTGAGGACGGAAAGATTAAGGCGGTACTTCCTTATGGTTTGAAGGAAGATGCGGTAGACTATGGTGATTTGATGATTCTTCCCGGTTTGGTAGATGTGCACAATCATGGCTATGATGGTTTAGATACTAACCATGCAACAGTAGAATGGCTTGAAAGATGGATGAAATATCTGCCAACTGAAGGTGTCACTGCAACATTGGCAACCATTTCAAGTGCTCCAAAAGATGAATTGCTGAGTGGACTTCATAGTGTGAAGGAATACATGAGTCATCCTGTGAAGGGGGCACATTTGTTAGGAGTTTATGAAGAAGGTCCTTTCATTTCTGAAAAATTCCGTGGGGCTCAGTCGCTTGAGTGCAAGATTACAGCATCACAAGAAGTGATTGATGAATTCAATGAGGCTTGTGGAGGACATTTGGTTTATGTCATGATTGCCGTAGAGGAATTAAAAGAAGATTATAGTGTTGTCAAATATTGCGTTGAGAATGGAATGAAGGTAGCACTGGGACATACTGGCGCAAAATTTGAACAGTGTGCAAAAGCGATTGAACATGGAGCAACATCATTTACACATACATTCAATGGTATGCTGGGGCTTCATCACAGAGAACCTGGTACAGTAGGCGCAGCAATGAATTTTGATGATTGTTATGCAGAATTGATTTGTGATGGTATTCATGTTGAAAAACATGTTGCCAATATCCTGGCTCGATTGAAGGGCAAGGATAAATTGATTCTGGTGACTGACTCTGTCGCAATCAAAGGATTGAAGCCAGGGATTCATGTGACGAAGGGACGTACTACATACATTGGTGAAGATGGTGTTGGACGTCTAGAAAATGGTACTTTGGCAGGCAGCTGCAATAAGATGAATCATATTCTGGATTTTGCGATTCATGATGCAGGGATTGATGTAACAACTGCAATTAATGCAAGTACAGTGAATCCATGTCGCATGCTGGGAATCAATACGAAAGGATTGATTGCGGAAGGTTATGATGCAGACGTTGTAGTCTTTGATGATCATTTCAATGTACAAGATGTATATCTCATGGGAGAAAAGTACTAAGTAAAAATGTTAGGGCCTCTGTTTTTGCAGAGGCCTTCATTGTATAATATGTATCAGAATGTATGGTGATGTTATGAAAAAGTATATATTTATTGATATTGATGGTACTTTGTTTGATCCTGTGAACCATTGTGTGCCAGAGTCTGCAAAAACAGCACTTCAGTTGGCAAAAGAGAATGGACATGAATTGTTTATTTGTACAGGACGTCCAAAACCAGTTGTGGAGTCATCTTATTTGGATTTGCCTGTTAGTGGCATCATTTATGCTGGCGGTGGTCATATTGTGATTAATCATCAGACCATCTATACAGCTTTATTTCCTAAAGATGTTCTGTTAAAGATTCTGGATGATTTCCAAAAACAACAGATATCATATACATTAGAAGGTATTGAAAGAAATTACTATACAGAATGGACAATGCAGTATTTTAGAAATTACTTTTGTAAAAAAGCAAGTGCTGAATCAGAAATGAAAGATAAGTTTGAACATTTTATTGATATCAAACCTATCCACCTGCTTATTGAAGAAGATTTGCAGCAGGTTTCTAAAATCGATTTGTTTGCGAAAAATGATGAACGTATTCATGAGTATATAAAAAATCTACCTGAATGTGTGGAAGGATTTGTATATAGTGTTCCAATTGGTGATGTTATAGAAGCTGAAATATTAGTTTCTGGTGTCAGCAAGGCATCTGGAATAGATCGTGTTTTAAAATATTATGGTGCAAAGCTTGAAGACAGCATAGCAATTGGTGACAGTACCAATGATTTGGCAATGATCGAACATGCACATATAGGTGTTGCGATGGGCAATGCATGTGATGAGATAAAAGAAAAGGCAGCATTTGTGACAAAACGTGTTGATGAAGATGGACTTTATCATGCGTTTAAAGAACTAAAGCTGATTTAGGAGTTATGATGGGAAAGTATGTATTTATTGATGTAGATGGGACATTGTTTGATCATTCTACACATTCAGTGCCTGTTTCTGCCGTACAGGCATTAAGACAGGCAAAAGAAAATGGTCATAAACTGTTTGTGTGTACTGGACGAGTGAAAGAATACATGGATAGCAGTTATTTTAAATTGCCAGTTACAGGATTTGTGTATGCATGTGGTGCACATGTTGAAATGGATGGCCAAGAAATATACAGTGTTCAGTTTCCTCGCAAGGAAATCGATGAACTTTCTCAATTTATGGAAGATCATCAGATTGAATATAGTTTAGAGGGGAAAACTGTGAATTTCTTTACTGAACCTTTTTTGAAGGCGTATGAAAGCTATTTCTGTAAGGGGCTTGATGAAAAGGATGAAATGAGTATTAAGTTTAAAGAAAAGAAAGTTGTTAAGACCATAGATAAGATTCAGGAAGAAGATTATTCACAGATTTTAAAGATGGCATTTCAGACAGAACAAAGAGAACTCATGTTAGAATATTTGAAGACACTTCCTTCATCTTTGGAATATTTTGTATACAGTGATTCTATTTCTGGAGATCTTGAGGGTGAAATACTTGTGAAGGGTGCAGATAAAGCGTCAGGTATAGATCATGTGTTGGAGTATTTTGGCGGAAACCTCGAAGATACGATTGCATTGGGTGACAGTGATAATGATCTTTCTATGATTGAGCATGCACACATTGGTGTAGCAATGGGAAATGCATGTGATAGTTTAAAAGAAAAGGCAGACTATATTACTGCACATGTCAGTGATGATGGTTTGTATAAAGCATTTAAATATTTAGGATTGATTGAATAGGTATATGAAAGAACTATCAGTGAAAAGGAACTCCACAAAAAGGGAGTTCCTTTATTTTAGATTCAATCTTAAAGTTAATAAACAGCTTTGATAAGTTCTGGTAAAACAGGTTCGAATTTAACACCATACCAGTGTGATGGGTCTTGTTGAGTATATTCAATGCATTTTACGACATAGTCTGCAGCAATCTTTGCGGCTTCATAAGTTGTTTTTCCATGCATAAGTGCACCTGTAAATGCAGAAGCATATACGTCACCCGTACCATGACAGCCTTTTGAGATTTTCCTATGTTCATAATAGCTGTATGTGCCATTTTCATAGACTACAACACCTGTTGTATCTGGTGTATAGCTGACACCTGTCAGAATAATAGTTTTGTTGCCAGTAGAAAGTTTATTCAGTAAATCCATGACATAGTTTTTGTCATAGCTTGTTTTGAATTCTGTATTGGTTAAGAAACATGCTTCAGTAATATTAGGCAGAATGATATCTGCAATATCGCAAAGTGTCTTCATTTCTTTAACATAGTCCATATTGAAAATGGAATAAAGATTTCCGTTATCCGCCATCGCAGGATCAACGATTTTTTTACCGTCATTTTCTAATGTGGATGACATGATTTCTTTCACAATATCAATCTGTTTGATACTTCCCAGATATCCAGTATAAATTGCATCGAACTTGATATTCTCTTTGTTCCAGTGAGCTGCAATCGCAGGCATATCATCTGTTAAGTCTCTAAAAGTAAAGCCTGTAAATCCTCCAGTATGTGTCGATAAAACAGCAGAAGGAAGAATAGCAGTTTCGATGCCACAGGCAGATAAAATAGGAAGTGCAACTGTTAGTGAGCACTGTCCAACACAGGAAATATCTTGAATCGTTAAAATTCTTGAATCGTTCATGATGAATCTCCTTTCTTATAAAAATATATACATATTTTAGACTTTTTTATTGAAAAGTCAACTTAGCAAAAATGATAATCATTCCTGATAATTGATGAAAGTATTAATTTAATAAACTTTAAATATTATTTTGATAGTTTACAAAAATTATCTATTCAAACCATATAATATGATCTGTCCTAGCGATAATCCTGCTTCTTTCAGCGATAAATATCACTTTAGCTGTATCTATCATCACTAAAGTGTTCTTTATTTAACGAATCGCTTTTGTGATGTGTCTTTCTTTTGGAAGATAATCCAGTACTTCAATTCCCATGTCTTTGATAAGCTGCTCTAGTTCTTTGGTCTTTTCTGTGTATAGCAGTTCTGGACGATGAGCGTCTGTGTTAATCATGTAGGTTAACTGATATTCTTTAGAAATCTTTAAAGCGTCTGTGCTTGGATAAGGTCTTCCTGCATAATATCCAAATCCATTGATTTCAACAGGAATCTTCAGTTCTTCACAAGTTTGATAGATTTGTCTTAATGCATTTTCTGCATGTTTGTCCCATTGAGGATAACTGAATAGAAAGACATCAGGATGAGCTAGAAAAGAAAATAATCCTGATTTTAGTCCTTCACAGACAGTGTCTGCATATATCTTTAATGCAGTTTCATCCATGTTTGAAAAAGCATTGTAATAACGGTCTTTACCGCATCTGTGCTGACCTAGTATCATGATTTCATAACCATAGTTATTGATGCATTTTTTATAAAAATCTAGTGCTTCTGGATAATATTCACATTCAAAGCCTTTATAAATCGTAATCTGATCTTGGTATTTTTCAATGGCTTCGTCAAGCTTTTGGTTGAAAGCTTCAAATTCTTCCCACATCATGCGTCCAGGGTCACTGTTGTCGATATGAGGGACATGATCAGTGATTGCGATTTCTTTAAGTCCTAAACCAATCGCTTCTTTGATGTAATCCTCTGCTTCACCTTTGGCATGTCTGCACCATTTTGTATGTGTATGATAATTCGCAATCATTTGAATACCTCCGTATGTCTTATTAATTATAATGTTGTGGAAAGATGATGAAAAGTGGATTTGTAAAAAAAGAAGAAAAGGAATTGAAAAACAGGAATACAAACGATATAGTGAAGTTAGAAAGAGATGGTGTGTGTTTATGGCGAAAGTAATCAAAGGATTTAAAATGAGAGTATATCCAGAATTTCATGAAGAATATGAAAGAAGACATAATGAATTGTGGCCTGAAATGAAGGAAATGATTCATGAATATGGAGGAAGCAACTACACGATTTTTTTAGATAAAGAGACAAATACATTGTTTGGTGTAATTGAATTAGAGGATCCTGCTAGATGGGATGAGAGCGCTAATACTGCAATCTGTCGTAAATGGTGGGATTATATGGCAGACATTATGGATACCAATCCAGATAATTCACCAGTATCTATAGATTTAAAAAATGTGTTTCATTTAGATTAAAAAAGCTTACCCTTGAGATAAGCTTCTTACATGAAGATATAGTTGTGAATCAGACATAGAAACAAAGGGATGGCAGCATATGCTAAAGCTGTGGAGATAGGTGATTTATCTTCTAAGATAGCCTTTCTTCTGTCTTCTATCTGATTTTTAATATCAGTTTCACTGGTTCCCATAAGACCGTTTTTCTTTGTGTCAAGAGTTTTAGCTGTTGCATGGTCTGCAATAAAGAAGACAAGACCTAAGATAGCTAAAAGACACCACAAAAGCAGAAAGACATCAATGCTCTGTGAGATGCAGAAAGCATAGACACCAAAGACACAGATAGACCAAAGGGTTAAACCAAACTTCATAAATATCACTTCTTTCTGTGGGGTATTATATCATGCCCTGTTGTTGAGTACAAACTATGATATACTTATTCATGAGGGATGTATATGAAACCAATACGTGTAATTTTTAGTGATTTAGATGGGACACTGTTTTATGGAGGTCCTGGAAAAACACAGATGACAAAAGAAAATGAAGAAGCTATCAAACGATGGACATCTTTAGGACATCGTTTTGTGATTGCGACTGGAAGACCTTCTTCGATTCGTACAGAATTGATGCAGCGTTATCCAATTGATTGTGATATTTTGGCATGCAATGGAGCGAAAGTTATTTTTAATCATGAAGTTCTTTGGTCGAAAGAAATAGGCCCAGATTATATTCAGGAAATCATGGATATTTGTGAGCCTTATGGTGAGTCTGTGGATTTTGCGCTGGATATGGATTGGATTGAATGGGTTGTGCTTAGAAGACATGGATTAATTGAAGAAAACTATGGCGGTGCTATCTTTAATACAACAGTTCAGCAGTACATTGATGTACCTAGAGAAATGTATCCTAATAAAATCTTTATGGTTTGTGAAAATCAGAAGGTTAAGCAGGAACTGATGACACTTCTTACAAAGCGCTTTGAAGGGCGTTTGGAAGTAACCAGCAGTGGACAGGACAACATTGAACTGTGCTGCTTAGGGGTTGGCAAAGATATAGCACTTAAAGAAATACTACAGCGATTAGATTTAGAAGAAACGCAGGCTGCAGCAATAGGGGATGAAATAAATGACTTAGGGATGTTGAAATGTATTCCTTATGGGTTTGCGATGAATTCTGCACGAGATGAAATCAAAAATCAGGTTTCATATACGATTGATTCAGTCCACGAACTGATTGACTGGTGTATTGTACATAATAATGAAAAGAAGCACTCTGCTTATGATAAGTAGAGTGCTTTACTGTTATTTGTGAGTTGCTTTAAGAATATGGAGGGTAGATTCATCATAATTTCCTTGAAAATACTGATGGATTACTTTTATGAATAATGGATTGTCAGGATCAGCAAGATGAAAAAGAGTCATGCTTGATTTTAGTTTTAAGGCATCTATACCTCCAAGGATTTCTGATGCAGTTTTATCTTGATGTTCTAGAAGTGCTTGCGTGATTTCAAATAAGCGTTCTTTTAAAATAGGATGATTCAAATATTCTCTGGCTTCATCTAAAGATTGAATAGCATAATATATGGATGTTGAACTTGTTCCTAGTCCTTTGATTTGAGGAAAGATGTACCACATCCAGTGACTTCGTTTAAAACCTGATTTAATTTCTGATAAAGCTTGTGCATAGGAATACTGCTGTGCTTCAAGATAGCGGTTAAGTTGAGTGTTCATGATAGAGCTCCTTTTTATTAAGTATACCTTTTTGTAGAAAAAAGCATCAACAAAACTAGAAGAAATTCACACAAAAGATGATTTATGTTACAATAAGCAACGGGATGTGAAATATTATGGAAAAACATATCAGTACAACAAGAATATATGATGGAAGAATTGTAAATCTGAGAAATGATGTTGTGGAATGTGATGGTGGAATCATTGCAGAACGCGAAATCATTGAACATCCAGGTGGAGCAAGCATTGCGATGATGGATGAAGATGGAAAGTATCTTCTGGTTTCTCAATATCGTTATGCACAGCAGTTAGAAATGCTGGAATATCCAGCAGGTAAACTGGAACCTGGGGAAGATCCACTGGAAACAGTTATTCGTGAAGCTCAGGAAGAAACAGGCTATGAAGCACTGGATGTAGAGTATCTGGGATTCTGTGTGCCAACAGGTGCATATCTGCAGGAAAGAATCTATATGTATATGGGACGCTGCGGAAAGTATGTAGGTACAGATTTTGATCGTGATGAAAATCTTTCTTTGAAACGATATACATTGGAAGAATTGACAGAAATGATTATGAATAATGAAATCGTTGATGCCAAGACAATGGCAATGACATTTAAAATTATGCAAAAAAGAAACGGGAAATAATCCCGTTTCAGACATTCGACAAAATGGGGTATTTCAACCACCAAGGTTGGAACGCCTCATTTTTTTGTTTTTATGTTCATAGTCAATTTCTTTTTCAAGTTCTTCTTGATAGAGCTTACTTTCTGCTTCAACGATCTTCTTCGCTACTTTTTCTTATTGGCGTTAGCTTTGATATGTGTTGAATCCATATAAATATGAGTGGCATCGATGAATCCTCTTCCCATCGCTTCTTCCAATATCTTTTCGAAGATGATTCGGAAGATCGTCTTCATTTCTTTTTCTCCTTTGAAATTGATCACTTCTATTTCCTTACAGTATTTTCGAGTGTAGTTCTTCGAAAAATCACTGTAATGTGGAATCTTTTCATCCAAATCAATTCCAAGATACCAACGGTATGCAAGAATTACCTGTGCTTCTTCACAGGTCTTTTTCATACTATGCCGATTGTCTAGACGATCAAGAAAAAGTCAGTTTGAACAGGATGACTGGATCGATGCTTGGTCTGCAGATTTCACTGTATAGAGGCTCCAAATATTCATAAATAAAGCTGAAATCTATCACTTTATCTATCTTTCTCAAGATATGATTATCTGGAACTAAGTCTTCCAGCAGTATCAGATTCGCTTTTCTTTGACGTTTATCTGATTTAAGAATTGATATTTTCAGATAAATTATTAGAAAGCTTGCAAGTACCATGAGGTCTTAATAAATTTCTAAAGATGAAGTAGATTGATGCTATAAAATATCTAATCTTAAATAGCTAAAAGAGAGTTTGCATAGGAATATGAGTGAACTCATCATTTGCTGAATTTGATATTCTTATTTTGAGCTTGCTTAAGTGCAGCTTCAATAAAACCCTTAAATAATGGATGTGCTTTATTGGGCCTACTCTTAAACTCAGGATGATACTGAACGCCAACATGGAAAGGTCTATCAGTGATTTCTACTGTCTCAACCAGGCTGTTATCGGGAGATGTTCCGCTGACCGTTAGCCCGGCTTTTTCAAATGCTTCACGGTATTTATTATTAAATTCATAGCGGTGTCTATGTCGTTCACTGAAGACGGAAGAGTTGTAGCAGCGCTCCATCGTCGTGTTCATTTTGATGATACCCGGAAATGCTCCAAGACGAAGTGTGCCTCCTTTGTCGATGTCGTCGTTTTGGCCAGGCATAAAGTCTATTACCTTATGTTTGGTCAGTTCGTCAAATTCACCAGAATTTGCATCCTTGATATCTAATACATTTCTTGCATATTCGATCACGGCAATCTGCATGCCAAGACAGATACCAAAATACGGAACATTCTTTTCTCTTGCATATTTTGCTGCAAGAATCATCCCTTCAATTCCTCGACTGCCAAATCCACCAGGGATAAGAATGCCGTCAAGATTTCCGAGTAATTCATCAATGTTTTCATTAGTAATTGATTCCGAATTAATCCAGTGAATACGTATGTGGGTATTATGATAATAGCCAGCATGACGGAGTGCCTCGGCTACCGAAAGGTAAGCATCATGTAGTTCCACGTACTTACCCACAAGACCAATATCCACATAATGATCTCTTGCTTTAATACGTTCAACCATAGAGGTCCATTCTTCAAGATCTGGTTCAGATGCCTCTATTCCAAGTTCACGGCAAATAACAGAAGAAAAATTTGATTTTTCCAGCATAAGCGGAGCTTCGTAAAGGTTCTGCAGAGTGATGTTTTCTATAACGCAGTCTAGCTTTACGTTGCAGAACATCGCAATTTTCTTAAAGATGGGCTTTTCTAATGGTTCATCACAACGAAGAACTATGATATCTGGTTTTACACCCATACCTTGCAGTTCTTTTACTGAGTGCTGAGTAGGTTTGGATTTGTGTTCGTCTGAACCTTTGAGGAAAGGTACCAAGGTTACATGGATAAAAAGACTATTTTCTTTACCTACCTCAAGAGAAATTTGCCGTATCGCTTCAATAAAGGGCTGCGATTCGATATCACCGATTGTTCCACCAATTTCGGTAATAACCACATCAGCGTTTGTTTTCTTGCCCACACTGTAAACGAATTCTTTGATTTCATTCGTAATGTGAGGAATAACTTGTACTGTAGAGCCAAGATATTCACCACGGCGCTCTTTATTAAGGACATTCCAGTAAACCTTACCAGTAGTAAGATTAGAATATTTATTGAGGTCTTCATCAATAAACCGTTCGTAATGTCCAAGGTCAAGGTCAGTTTCGGCACCATCCTCGGTAACATATACTTCACCATGTTGAAATGGGCTCATGGTTCCGGGATCAACATTGATGTATGGGTCTAATTTCTGTGCGGCAACCTTGAGACCGCGTGCTTTTAACAATCTTCCTAAAGAGGCAGCGGTGATTCCCTTGCCAAGACCGGATACAACACCTCCAGTAACAAAAATATATTTTGTCATGAATTCACTTCCTTTCCATTGTTCCTTTTAACTTATCCAGGATTCTCTTGTTTGAAGCTACTTTTGTCAGAGCACTGACAAAGCTAGAAATAACAATTTTATCTAACATAATAAATCCTCCAAATTTATTACTTTTTTATTTTACTCAAAATAGAAAAGAGTAAAAGAAAAAAATATGTGAATTTTTAAATCACTGATCGTGGCTTGGATCATTCATTTCAGTATCTTAGCATCATAATATTGATTAGGAGGACTGCATTTTCTATGCTGAGAAATTGCTGGCTAAAAATCCGTTTCTCCAATATACTGTTATGTTGTGAAAACTTTTTTTGAAAGTTTGGATATATTGAAGAGACTAGATAATTATATTTTCAAAGTGAACACGATTATAATTGATTGTGTGTTTTCTTAAATCAATATAATACAGACAGAAAAATATGAAGCGCTACAAAATTTATATGATAAAAATCGTTATCCAGTATTTCATTTTGTGTTCGAAGATCAGCCTGCAGAAGGCTTCAATTTAAATAAAGTTTCAAAATTGGGAAGTTGTGGTTATAGTGTTAGACAAGACGGAATGTCGACTGATGAACGTCATAGACTTTTAAGATGGGTCATAGATAATCACATTCTATCTAAAGCAGAAATTATAGGTAATATTGAGTTTTTTATTGGATATCATGGAAAACAAGAAAAAATAGAAATGCTGTTGCAAGGTGGAAGGAAGATATCTATTTTGTAAGTCACTGTACAAAAGGAAATGAACGAATTATTACAAGTAATAATTTTAATTCCTGGATTGAAATTTCTGTAGTATCTAAATTCGTGATTAGATATTCATAAGTATCATCTGTGATTTTGAAGCACACCACTCTAAATGAAAGTTCATAATATTCATCGTTGATTCCAAGATAAGAGAATTCAGAATGATTCATCAAAAGGACAAACCCTTTGTTTTCTTTAGTTTCTTTTGTCTGTTTTCTTGTGAGTTTGCGAGTGATGACAGTATCAAACTCACCATCAGGTAGATCCACAGTTGAAAGTATTCCGTTTGAATCCTTGTCTTTCACTCGGACAACGAATTTCTGATTCTTTTCATTACAATCCGCAAATAATTCATACTTTTCATATCCTCGATCGGCAATTATTATGGATTTCTTGGGATAAAAACCACGATTTATCATTTGTTTCATCGCATCACACTCTCTGGTTTTTGTCGAACTATCAATGGATACATCCAAATAAATTTCATTTTGACAGTCATACAGTGCATTCAGATGAAATTGATTATATGATTTTGCAGTTCCATTTTGGCAAAGTGTTTCAATGTCATTGTGATCAGAAGGAATATTCACGTCGGAACCATCACAAGTCAGAATGTAAAAGCCTTTCCATGTTTTACTCAATTCGAATGAATGGTTAAATTTGTGAAAGATACGTTCAAAAGCTTTGTATGATACTTTGCCTTTAGCTTGGCTGAGTTCAGAAGAAGATGGCATCAATTCACCCTTATTGAAATAGTCATTAAGTTCTGAGTTATTGGATTTCGCTTGAAGTTGAAGATAGAATTTGACCAACTGTTCGAAATTAAGCTTTCGTTCTCTTGTGAAATCAGAGATTGGATCAGTGACATATGGACGAAGGTTGGATTTGACTTGATCAATACATTTATCAAGGGTAGATAAGACATAATTTGGAACATTAGAAATCATAGTGTAAAAATACCTCCTACAATTTCCTTCGGATTATGTCTTTATTCCGACAATATTCTTGTCAAGTGTTTTTTTGTTTTTATATGCTATTCACACAAAAAAAGAGCCCCATCACTTTCGTGATTAGGCTCGATTTTACATTTCAATGTCTTAACTTAATGACATTGGTTCATCATTTCCTGTCTTTTTTTAAAGATGAAATAATATGTTCAGTGCATGTGCAGCTCCGTCTTCACTGACGGAAAGCGTAATTTCATTCGCAGTTTCTTTGATTTCGACAAAGAGTCCTAAAGATTCTGCTTTCTCTTTGATGTTTTCACGTTCTTTAGGAGTATGTGGCATAGTTTCGATTTTTAAGGCATAAGGCAGAATCTCGTTTAAATTGTATTGAGTGCGAATGGCATCTAAATCAATGTTGAATTGTTGATAATATTCAAACAGTTCATCATGATGCATACTGATGCAGCTTTGGGAAGTTGTAAGAATAATATACTGTAACTGAAGAGATTCGATCAGTTGAATCATTTCAAAAGAGGTGACAGGATCAAGACATTTTTGTTTGATCAAATCAAATCCACACAAAGAGAAAATATCATAACTGCAGGGAAAATGATCGCAGATACCATTGATGCAGGCGGGAATATTTATCTGAGCGGTATTTGCCATTCTATTGAAATGGATTTATTCAATTGAGGTGGAGGTCCAGTATTTTATAGAACTTTCCATTACAATTTAGATGTGAAATCTGATGCCAGAGAAAGAGACAGCAGCGACATGGATTTGAACATGGAAGGTTTGGGAGCGTACATTTTGAAGGCATCCACAATCAAGCCAGGCGATGTACTGTTTGTAGGATCAGTTTCAGGACGTACAAAGCATGTTGTTGATTTGGCATGGGAAGCCAAAAAGATGGGTATCAAAGTCATTGCAATGAGTTCGCTCAGTTACGCAAGAAGTGTCGATCCAGTTCATTCATCGGGACAGAAACTGATCGATTTTGTAGATTTGACACTGGACAACTGTGCACCAGCAGCTGAGGCAATGCTAGAAGTGGAAGGCATTGAAGCTAACTTTGCAGCAGCAAGCGGAATTGCCAGCTCGTATATTTTGTGGTCAGTGACTGCGGTAGTACTGGAAGAAATGATGAAGCGAGGCAAGACTCCACGCCTTCTCAAGAGCGTAAACTTCCCAGGTGGTGTAGACTACAACAATGCAGAAGTTTATCCTCATTACAAAGAATTTGGATGGTAAGCGAGATAAGAAAGAATTGGCAGGTCAATTGACCTGCTTTTTCTCTGGGTTATTTCCTCTTGTGACCTGAACAATGTTAGATTACAAGTCATCAGTCATGGTTTACATTCAATAAAAAGAAATTTCATCAAATACTTCTTGTGTACATATTAGTATCGACACTATAATGTGTGTAGGTTTGGAAAGATTATCCTTTGAATGAATAGACAAGGAAGTGATGACTTGGGTAGAAGATATAAAGGCGAATTGAGAAAGCTTGAAATTATGAGAGCTGCTGCAAGAAGATTCCTTAAAGATGGATATACAAATACGCATGTAAGCTATATCGCCAAAGAATTAAAAATCAGTCCAGGGAACTTAACATTTCACTATCCTGCAAAAGAAGATATGCTGGCAGAATTGGTTGAACTTCTTGGCGGATTTCAACAGGAAATGGTTGAAAGAGAAATCAGTGAAGGCTACAGCTCCATCATGGCAATTTGTCTTGAATTGGCTGCAATGGCATCCATGTGTGAAGATGATGAGATCACCAAAGATTTCTATATCTCTGCTTACAGAAGTCCGCTTTGTTTAGAAATCATTCGTAAGAACGATACAGCACGAGCCAAAGAGGTGTTCAAAGAATATTGTCAAAGCTGGAGCAATGCAAGATTTGAAGAAGCTGAGATCCTTGTTTCTGGGATTGAATACTCAACATTGATGAGTACTCATGGAGCTGTGTCGCTTGAATTAAGAATTGAAGGAGCACTCGATACGATACTTAGTATCTACAATGTGCCTGAAGAATTGAGAAAAACAAAAATCGACAGAGTCTTATCTATGGATTATCACAAAATAGGACATGGAATGTTGAATGACTTCAAAGATTATGTTGAAAAAACAAGTCTGCAGGTATTGATGGATTTACAAACTCAACGGAGGAAAGAATATGAACCGAACATTGGATAAAGTGTTAAAAAGTTTTCTTATCTTAAATATGATGCTGAATTACATCACAGTTCCTGTCAAAGCAGAAGAGACAGGACTTTGTGAGCATCGTCCAGTACATACTGAAGAATGTCATTATCAAAAAGCTGTTGAAGGCCATGAATGTACTCATGAATGTGATGAAACCTGTGCAGAGACATGTGTGCACATCATGCATGATGAAACCTGTGGATACATTGAAGCAGTGGAAGGACATGAGTGTCACTATGAATGTACAGAATGCACAACCGCTCTAGAACAACAGGAACAGTTAGATGCACAGAATCTTTTAGAAACACTATGTACATGTGAAACAGATAATGAGAAACATGCAACAAACTGTCCACAGTACACTGCACCAGAGACACCAACATGTGAATGTGCTGAGAAATGTACAGAAGCAAATATCTGGTGTGATATCTGTGGTTTAGACTACACTCAGTGCAGCGGTACAGACAGCGCTGTGGTTTATGATACTAACTGGTATGTAGTTGATGCTGAAGCAGGAACTTTGACGATCGATAGTACATTAGGTGGCAAAACTGATGCAACTGAAGATGATATTACTGCTTTGGTGGATACAATCAGGGGATATGTGGATAGCGGAATGTCAACTATTGTAATTCATGGAACTGAACACGCTATATACGCTTCCTATTTTGGTGATATTCCTGCTTATGCTGAAGCACTTTACCTCTTGGCTGATAATTCAGAAGAAGAGAGTCAATATTACGGTAGAGTCGATTTAATTCTTTCGGATGCTACAGAAATTGTAGATCATGAATTCTATGAAGCCTATGCACTTAAAAGTATAACACTTCCTAAAGTGACAACTGTTGGGGATGGAGCTTTCTATGGCTGTTATCATTTACAGACCATCACTTTTGGCGCAATTGTTACTTCAATTTATCAAAGTGAGTGGGATGTATTTGATGGGGTTGGAGTAAATGTTGGAGGCTGTGATCTTATCTTAGACTGTGGGCAACTGAAGGCAGAAGATGCATACAAACCTGATGTCGAAAATAAAACGTGGTTCAAATCAAACAATGATTACGATCTGACATGGAAGAGCATTGCTTTGACTCATGACTATGATTGGACTTCCAATGGCGATGGTACTCACGATGCGACATGTGCGAACTGCGATGCTGTGGTAGATAACCAAGCGCATAGTGGAGGTACAGCTACCTGCATAAAACAGGCAATCTGCGATTTTTGTAAAACAAGTTATGGTGAGATGAATGAGCATAGCTTTGATGCTGATCATGTCTGCACAGTTTGTGGACTGATCAGTGGCTATTGCGATGCGAGTAATAAATATGTCAAATGGACACTGGCTGATGGCACACTCACAATTAGTGGCACGGGTGCTATGAATAATTTTAAATCTTCTGATGTTCCATGGAAGAGTCACCGTGATGACATCAAAAAAGTAATCATAGAAGATGGTGTAACTTCTATCGGCGACTGTTCATTTATTGATTGTAACAATCTGGAAGAAGTCAATATCTCTGCCAGTGTATCGACTATAGGTAGAAGGGTGTTTTGGAATCATAGCATTCCATCTTTGACTGCAATCCATGTAGATGATGCCAATGCCGTTTATAAATCGATTGATGGAGTACTGTTTACAAAAGATGGAAAAACTCTAATGAAATACCCTGAAAATAAAATGGAGGCAGAATTTACGATTCCAGACACTGTAGAGACAATCGAGTCTAATGCTTTCTATTATGTAAAACATTTAGAAAAGGTGAATATTTCTGAGGGGCTAAAAACAATTGGCTCTGATGCATTCTGGGGTTGTGCTAAACTGTCAGAAATCACATTGCCGGAAAGCTTAGAATCAATTGGTGATACTGCTTTCTTTCAGTGTATCTCACTTAAAAAAATCAGTATTCCAGGCAAGATAACAACCATTGAATCTGTGACGTTTGCGATATGTTCTTCCTTGAAAGAAGTGGTTATCCCTGCATCCGTAACATCAATTGCGGATGATGCCTTTAGTACGTGTAATGCATTGGAGAGCTTTGATGTAGCAGAGGAAAATACAGTTTACAAGTCAGTGGATGGTGTTCTTTTCAGTAAAGATGGCAAGACACTAATCCATTATCCTGCAATGAAGGAGGGAAACTCCTATACCATTCCTGATAGTGTGGAAAAGATTGAAGAAGAAGCTTTCTATAGAACAAAAAATTTGATAGAGGTAACCATTGCGGACAATGTGACTGAAATGGGAGACAACGCTTTCGCAGGCAGTAAGAATTTGAAAACTGTGAATGTTGGAGCTGGTCTCACAGAGATTCCTAGGGGTGCTTTTTCTTTCTGTGAATCTATCGAAAGCATAACAATCCCATCCACTATACAGTCTATTGGAGGGCGTGCATTTGCAGAGTGTACGTCACTGAAAGAAATCACGATTCCAGAAAATGTAACGTCTATCTCTGAATATGCGTTTGTTCTCTGTACAGCACTTACAGAAGTTACATTCCTGACGAATAAAGTGAGTGTTGAAAAGGGCGTATTTAAAGATTGTACATCTTTAACCTTAGTGAATGTGCCGTGTGGTATGATGGCTGCATCCAATGCTTTTGATGCTACAGTAACGCTGAATTATGCTGAGCATCAGTGGGAAAATGGATTCTGTAATAAGTGTGAAACTTATTGTGATCATAGCAGCAATACGAACGATGTGATGGATAACGGCAATGGTACACATAGTTTCAAGTGTTCAGAATGTCAATCTGACGTGATTGAAGATCATGATTTCACAGAAAGTGAAAGCTGCAAGTGTAACTTAAAGGCTCAGGCTAAGATTGGAACTACGAATTACGCTAATTTGAAAGAAGCGGCTCAGCATGCAAAAGAAGGCGATACCATTGTATTGCTTACGGATGTAATCATAGAAGATGAGATTACGTTTGCCTCTTATGCTTATCTAGATGCTGGTGATTATACAATTACTTGTAACGGTACTGTAAAAATTGGTACAGAAGCTGGAATCATTATTGAAAATCAGTTGTATTATGATGGCGGAGATTTGACTGAAGTTGATAAGTACGGTGGAGTTATCAATGAATTCAATCGATATACATACTATAAATCTGGAAACGGATATATGCTTGTCATCCCAGCTTCTGATACAGAAACTGCAGTTCTTGAGCTGCACAATGCAACAAGCCAAAGTGATATTGGAGAGGTAGATGAAGTTGGTGTGATTTCTGCGTCTGTTCCTTTGACAATTCGCTTCTATGGAAAGAACTCTTTGACAAATTTGTATAGTTTGGAAGGTCAGGTGTTGTTTTCAACATCTTCAGTGACGATGATTGGAATGGATGAAAGTGCAGAACTATTCATGCAGGGAGCTAGTAATGAAGATAGAGATGGTCTATATGGTATAGAAGTAGAAGGTAATTTACTCATTCAAAGTGGTACTGTGACAATCCAATCAGGTGGTGGAAGCAATAGTTCTATCGCTGTTAACGTTGGTGGAATAATCACGGTTGCATCCGATGCGGTGTTAAATGCTGCAACTGGCAAATCTATTTATTATTCTGACATTGGTCTGATTGCTGATGAGATACAGGCAGATGGTACTATCAATGGTTTGGGTGCAGTGAGAAAGAGTAATACGGTTTCAGCAGTTCAGGTTTATGGCAGCACTACTTTGACTCATAACCTGATTGTTCCAAATATTGACGGTTTGATCTATACCTTCACTGTTCCTTCAGGGACTACTTTGAATGTGAATGAGGGAGTGACTCTTGATTTATCTGCATGTTCAAAAGATGATATTGCTTTTGAAGGAACAGTTATTAATCAGGGTACAATCATACTTCCTGATGATTTTAGCATATTGGATGCTCCAAAGGATGGAACTGTGTATACCGGTGAAAAGTCGTATACATGGGATGATGAAAATAAGAAATGGATTTGTGGCGAGAATAGCCATGTCTTTGATGAGGTAACTCATGTTTGTGCAGCCTGCGGCGCTGTGGAAACCTTCACTGTAAGTTGGGTATTGTCAAATACGCCGATGCAAAGTATCAGCACTTATGGTCAGACATTTACTCAGACTTTTACTGTACCAGAGAATACCCATCTGAGAATCACTGGTGTACAATTGGCGGATGCACCTTATACTTCAATCAACTATACTTATGAAAATGGTGTACTGAACATTGAGGCAGAGGATCTTCCTGCTGCTAATTTATATATCGATTGCGATCACTATGTGGAAATCAAGTTTGATGCCAATGGTGGTGTCATCAAGCCTGAAGATGGATTTCCTGAACCAGGTGACACTGGCTTTGCGGAGGATGGAAGTTATTGGGTACAGGAGTTTCCAATTGGTAGCGATGTTTTCCTGAATCATTATGTGAGTATCACACGTCCAGGATATACCTTTGTCGACTGGCGCGATGCAAGTGGAAAGGTATATCCAGAAAGTCGTATCAACGGCGCAATTGTCGTAGGGGCTAGTGAGGATATAACTATCTATGCTCAGTGGCAATGTAACCATACAGGTGGTACTCAGACTTGTAAGGGATATAAGTGCACAACTTGTAATGAATACTATGGTGAGCCAGGTGATCATAGCATTGTGGATAATAAGTGCGAAAACTGTGACTTTACTTATTACAACATCTTTGTAGGTAACGTACAGGTAAGCAGTGACAATGCGGCGGATGTGCTTGCAGATGGCACTGTCAGCTATGATGCTGATACGCATACACTGACTCTTTCAGATGCTGTCATCAATGCTGCGGATTTGAATGAAAGTATTCCGGCATTAAGAATTAGTGAAGATGATATTACACTTGTTCTTGTGGGTGATAATCATTTAACAGGCTCTGAAGATGTTGCAGCTATTGTGATTGAAAATAGTGCTTCATTAACCGTTGCAGAAAGTTCTACAGGTTCATTGACTGCTGAAGGACAACAGTTAGGTTATCTGGAACAGGAAAAAATATATGTCAACAGCAGCATTGCGGGTGAAGGTAGTTTGAGTGTTACTGGTGGTACAGTGACTGCAGGCATCTGTTTGTCTGGCAATCTTACAATTACAGGTGGAACAGTAGAAGCTGATTTCCTTGTGGCTGAAAATATAATGATCACTGGTGGTTCTGTTGCAGCAAGCGGAGAGTCAAAAGTAAATTATGAAGATGAATATGCGCCTAAAGGTACTTATGGTATTTATGCAAATCAGAATATTCAAATCAGCGGAGGTACTGTAACAACTAGTGGCGGTTATGCCAACATTACCACAAGTTATAATTTAAGCAGTATTTCCAAAGCCAGTGCAACAGCGGCTATGTTTGCTGGTAATGAGATTGAAATCACTGGTGGTACTGTAAAGGCTACTGGTGGAGAGTGGAATGGATATGATGTAAATGATGTTGGCTTCATGGTCAAACCAGGAGGATATACAGAGGACAGTATCGGAGAACCTAAGAATGTCATTGACAAATATGGCAAGGCACTGAAGGCATCAAGTTTTACGATTTCTGATCAGGCAGAATTTATCTGTGGCAGTATGACGACACATGATTTGCAGAGCTGTCTTGGTGATCAAAAGAATACAATTGTTTCTGAATGTGCCTTCTGCAATGAAGTGATTGAAACGGCTTCTGTAACGATTACTGCTGAAGATATCATTTATCATGGCTCAGTTTATGACAAGGCAGCTGTGATTTATGGTGATGACTGGGATGGCGACAAAAATCATATCATTGCTTATACAGGTACTACTTGTGGAGGTATGACTTATAACAGTGCTATTGCACCATCTGAAGCAGGAGTATATACAGCTGCAATAACAATCAATGATGCAAAGGCAGAAGCGGTGTTTGAGATTGAACAAAGAGAACTTACTCCAATATTCAGTTTTTTTGCCCCAAATCCTAAACCTTATAATGGAACAATGGAATTGCCTATCAAGCTTGCAAGTGGAGGCGAAAATCTTGTCGTTGGAGATGATGTTAAATTGATCATTGATGATTACACAGCATATTTTGAAGACGCTAATGTTGGCGAAAATAAGATAGTAACGATTACAGGTATTGGTTTGGGTGGAGCAGATGCGTTTAACTATATGGTGAAGGATACATTCACTACCACATGGTCGATCAAACCTGCATCAATTACAGTAAAGCCAAAAACAGAACAGGCAAAAGTTTTTGGCTCGACAGATCCTGAGTTTGATTATGAAATCATAGAAGGCCAGTTGTATGGAAATGACAAACTGACTGGAAAACTTGGACGTATTGATGGTGAAGGTGTGGGCGAATATGACTTCACAATTGGTACACTGTCAAATCCTAACTATACAATAACACTTGATACTGAATCCAAATTTACAATTACAAAGGCAGCACCTGATCTAAGTAGTGTGACTGCATCGATTGTAGACAACAGTACGGAATTGATAGACGTTCAAATTGAAGGTGCAAAAGGTGTGGATGGCAATGCACTGACAGGGGAATTTGCTGTGACAAGCACAGAATCTTTAGTATGGGGCAATAATGAAGTCCAATTCACTTTTGTGCCTGATGATACACAAAACTATATGTCTGGAAATGGAACAGCAATTGTAACTGTTAGCGATACGATTGCACCTGTTGGCAAAGTCTATTTTGACGAAAGAAACATCTGGGAAGAATTGCTGAATACAATTTCTTTCAATCTGTTCTTCAAGGCGGAAGTTACAGTCAAAGCAGAAGCTGAAGATGTGCTTTCTGGTGTTGATAGTGTAGAATATTCATTCGCAGATCAGGCACTGACAGAAAGTGAAATCAAGGCAATCACAGATTGGACTATGATGCCTAGTGGTGGTGTTGCAGTTACAGCAGAAGATGCAAAACAGTTTGTGTACTTTGTACGTATCACAGATAAGGCAGGTAATGTAACATATCTGTCGACAGATGGTGCAGTTTATGACTTTGCTGCTCCTGTGATCACAGGTATCACGGATGGTGCAACATACTACACAACACAGAGCTTCAGTGCTACGGATGCACATCTGTTCAGATATTTTATCAATGGAGCAACCGCCTCAAGACAGATTCTTGATGGTAATGTAGACCAGGAATATGTCGTTGTCGCAACAGACAAAGCTGGTAACAGTGCAACCGTGACTGTCTTCATGAAACCAATCAGTTCATTGACAGAAACAATCAAAGATCTGACAAAAGAAGATGTAACAGCTGATGATTCTGAGGCGCTTGCAGAAGTTGAAGCAGTATTGGATGCAATAGATACAACATATGCAGCAGAAGAAGAAAAGCAGCTGCTGAAAGATGCACAGAACAGCATCGATGAACTGCAGAAAGTTGTGGAAGACACAGCAGCAGAGGTCAAAGCGCTAGAAGATACACTTGCAGCCTATGATCAGAACACTGTGAAATCTACAGATGAGGAAGTAGTTGATCAGTTGATTGCTGAACTTACATCTAAACTGGAGGATACAAACCTTTCTGAAGAGCAGAAAGCTACATTAGAAGATGCTCTTGAAGGCGCAAAGGAACTAGCGCAGCAGATTGATGATAACAAAGCAGCACTGGAAGAAGCTAAGGATTCTATGCCAGAAATTGATGCAGAAGAAGTCACTGCAGATGATGCAGAAGAACTCGCTGAAGCAAAAGAAAAACTGGAAGATATCGTAAATAGCGATAACTACACAGAAGAAGAAAAAGAAGCAGCTCAGCAGAAGCTTGATCAGATTGAAGAACTTGAAAAAGTCATCGAAGAAACGAAAGAGGCAGTAGAAACAGCAGTTTCACAAGAAGGATACAAAGAAAAAACAGAAGCAGATATCACTTCAGCTGAAAAGGAAGCCATCGAAGCTAATGTTGAATCTATCGATAAACTTCTTGAAACAGACAATCTGACAGAAGAACAGCGAAAAGTACTTGAAGAAACAAAAGCAGAAGCAGAAACTCTTCTGAAAGAAATCGAAGAAAACAGTGAAGCGTTTGATGAAGCTTTGAAGTCTGCAGAGGATACAACTGCTGAGAATTATCTGATTACGGACAAAGAAGATCTTGAAAAGGCAGTCGAAGATTTGAAAGAGATTGTAGATGAAAACAACGAAAACTATACTGAAGCTGAAAAGCAGACTGCACAGGAAGAATTGAATCGTGTCAATTCAATCATTGAAGATATCTCAGAAACAAATAAAGTGAATGAAGGTGTCAATCGTGCAGTCGAAATGGTCGAAAGTATCCAAGATAAGTCAACGCTTCCTGATCATGAAGCAGTGATTGATGAAATTATTGATGTTGTAGAAAGATATGAAGCATTGGATGATCGTCAGAAAGAGCTTCTAGGCAATATGGTCGAAGAAGATGTAAAACAACTGATTGAATCCATCACTTCTTATCAGATCATTGAGGGTCACAATGGAAAGTATACAGTGGGAACTTCAAGTGACCTTAAGTTTACTGCCAACGGATTGTTCAGACTGTTCAATGCAGTCAAAGTAGATGGAGAAATGATTGATCCAGAACACTATACAGCAGTTTCTGGAAGCACAATCATCACATTGAAGTCAAGCTATCTGAAAACCTTGAGTGTTGGAACACATACATTGACAGTGGTATATGAACTTCTTGATGAAGAATATACTGCAAACTGTGAATTTGTGATTGCAAATGCTCCAGTAATTCCAGATACTCCAAACACATCAGATGATTCTAACTTGTTTGGCTGGATGGGACTAATGGTTGCATCACTTGCGGCAATGATTATTGTATTGAACAAGAAAAAGAAATCTTCATAGAACACAGTGTTTTAAATTAAGAGGCTGTGACAAATAGAGAAACCAAACTCTCTAGGCGTCACAGCCTTTTTTTGAGGATGAGGGGTATAATGAATGAAGGAAAACAGGCATTAAAATTTATCATTACCGAATGAGTTGTCATTCAACAGCTATTGTTAGACAATAACTCAAAAGGTAATAAAAAATAGCACTATAAACAACTATATCGGTAACAATAAAAAGGCCTTGAAACAACAATGTCATTTAGTTAAAGGTGGAAATAGAGAAGCAGTAATGCAAGTAAGAATCACTTATCATGATAGACTGCTTCTTTTTTGTTAGAATTTATCTTCATCACTACGACAAAAGGAACTTTTGAACCAAAAGTCAATTTTCATGATGTATAATATAGATGTTTAATAAGCACGATAATTAGATGCAGAATAGGTTTGTGAATGTGGGATTCGCTTATACCTTCTGCCTTCTCTAACAGGAGAAGTATCTTTGATTATCTATGCGTCCAGATCAGGCGGTATTCCGCCTTTTCTTTTTATCAGTTTGATAGAATTAGTAATTAAATGTGCTGCATTGGAAAAATTGATTTTATGAATGTATTTTTTCTTCTTTTTCTCTTTCCTTGTATCTTCTAAAAGATTTGTAATGAGAGAACTAAGATTATAAAGGGTTAATTTCACCCAGATTTCTTGATGGATAAAGGCTTTTTACGGCTAATAAAATGAGTGAGATTGATATCGTGTTTTAAATAACGATAGGCAGTTTCAGTTTTCCATCTAAGATTGTACAGATACTTGATTTCAGAACTGTCAAATTCATTTCTACTAAGATTGGTGACAATTATCTCGTAACTGTCTTCAAGTTTAAATATCACGATTCTCCAAGTAGTTTCATAGAAATGTTTTTGATCATCAAGAAAATCAAAGCATTGACTTTTTTGGATGATTTTATAAAGAGACTTCTGCTGCTGGTATTCTTTGCGATTGTGATTTGTGAAAATCAGCCGATAATCCACGTCAAATTCATCGTTTGGGAATATGAGTCCTTTCATGAGTCCAGTTGTACAAGAGTCTATGTCTTTTACGCGCAATATAAATTTCGTTTTTTTACGCAAATATTCAATGAGATTTTAACTTTCATATCCTCTGTCTGCGATAAAAATGGCAGGTGGTCCAGAATATCGCTCAACTAATTCATTAATCTCCAAGATTTCATTATATAAAGTGATATCTTTAATAATGCAGTCGAGATAACGATTATTAAGAATATCAAAAGATGTACTTAAATGGACTTGATTATATCCTTTTCCTGTTTCACCATTAGCTTTAGATTTTCCAAGATGAACAGAAGAACGATCTTTAGAATTATAAGGAATATTTGATTTACTTCCATCAACAGCTATCAACTGATATCCCTTATAAGTATTATTACATGGATACTTTTGATTGAACTGATCAAAGATAAATCGGAATAAAGCAGGTTTGATTTTGGATCTGGATTGAACAACAACACTGGGAGTTACTGTTGATTCCGTAGCCAGAGAATAAGATTTGAGTTCATTTTTCAAAGCTGAAGGACCAGCAGAAAAAAGAAAGTAGATAATATTGGAAAAGCCGAATTTAGATTCTCTGAAAAAATTCTTCTTTGGGTCATAAATGAGAGAATTAAATTCAGGGCGTTGAGGTAAAGAATCAATGATTGAATTCAAACTAAAAAGAATATCCTGAGAATGACAACTCATAGAGAATCACCCCAAAAAACGATGAAAAGACGAAAAATGAAAAAATAAAGAAAGTGTGATATATCATGAATCATTTCCTCCTACACTTCCTTTCAGATTGCGTGGAGCATAGCTCCACGCCCGATTTTTCATATTTTGTCAAGAAAAAAACAGTACAAACACATAAGTTTGTACTGTTTCATAAAAACCCTATTCTTAACTTAATGACATTGAGGAAATAATCCCGTTTTTATTTATATGATTTTTACAGCTGATGATCTTGATTGAGATGAAATTCTATTTTATCTAATAATTTTGTGAGCTGTTTGCGTGACTGTTCGATTTTTAAACGATCCTGTTTTAAAAGAGCTTGTTCAAAGTTCATCATAGCGTTGTCGATTTCATTACGCATTTCAGGGATTTCTTCATACAGACGTTCACCACGTAAAATCTGCAATCGATTGACTTCGTCAAATCGTGGATTTTGTTTCAGATATTGAAGTTTTTTCATTCGTTCTTTTGCTTCTTCATCACTGATGCGTGTAATTTCGTTTTGAATCATTATGATTTTACGTACGCCTGTAGAATGGACAAAGACTTCAACTTCAAGCAAAGAGTTGATGTCATAGGTATAAGTGATACTGATAGCTTCTTTTCCTTTTGGGCCAGCAGGTACAGGTACTTCTACTTC
The DNA here is from genome assembly GCA_017473335.1 of Erysipelotrichaceae bacterium. Taxonomy (GTDB): domain Bacteria; phylum Bacillota_I; class Bacilli_A; order Erysipelotrichales; family Erysipelotrichaceae; genus RGIG1896. The sequence continues at coordinate 11,408 of JAFULN010000009.1, read as the reverse complement.
CCCTAAATAGAGATTGTGATGAGCCATTCTGCTTTCACCTTGAAGAACTTTAATGTTCACTTGCGTCTGATTGTCATATGCCGTATAGACAGTTTGAGTTCTGCTGACGGGTATGACAGTGTTTCTTTCAATGATTGGCAGATAGTGACCACGTTCTTCAAAGAAACCGTTATTGACCACAACTTCTGTCCCTAGCGTATATGGACATACATCAGTTAAGATGATTTCCTGAATTTCTTTTTGACGTTCTTTCATACCACATTGAATTGCAGCACCTAACACCACGGCATAATCAGGATCGACGAGCTTTTCAGGTGTGCGGTTAAACAGTCGTTCTACAAATCGCTGCACGATTGGAAGACGTGTTGCACCACCGACTAACACAATCTGATCAATATCACTGAGTCCAAGATGAGCATCTTTTAAGCTTCTTTCAATAGGTCGACGCAGTTTTTCTAGTAATGGAGCACATGCATCTTCATATTCTTCTAAAGTTAAATTCATCTTGTAAGTTTGATTGTGGATGGTGCAGCTCATGGTGATTTCATGCTGATCTGAAAAAGCACATTTGCATGCTTCTGCAGTTTTGATTACTTCATGAAGAGTTCTCAGATCTAATGATTCCGGTGCGATTTGTGTATGTTCAAAAAACATGGAACACAATAAAGCCGTGAAGTCTTCTCCACCGATGAAGTTATCACCAGCGATTGCGTGAACTTCCATAATAGAACCATAAAGCTCTAGGATAGATACATCAAAAGTACCTCCGCCTAAATCGAAAACTAAATAACGAGAGTCTTTGGCTTGCTGGTGCATGCCATAAGCAAGGGCTGCAGCAGTTGGTTCGTTGATAATACGGCTGACTTTTAAACCAGCAAGTTCACCTGCTTGTTTTGTTGTCTTTCGCTGAAGGTCATTAAAATAAGCAGGAACACTAATAATTGCTTCTGTAACTTCTTCATTTAAATAAGCTTCTGCATCTTCTTTTAGACTGCGCAGTACCAAACTAGATAGTTCTTCAGCAGTAAATGTCTGATTTCCTAGCTGAAACTCTTTGTTGGTTCCCATGCTGCGCTTAAAGACTCGAGCAGATTCCAAAGGATGCAGCATAGCTCTTTCTTTTGCGGTTTCACCGACATAAACAGTGCCGTCTTCATCAATGCTAACGATGGAAGGAGTCAGTTTTTTTCCTAATCGATTTGGAATGATTTCAACATTTCCATCTTTGAAGCAGGCAGCTAGACTGTTGGTGGTTCCTAAATCAATACCAATGATCATCTTAGAGCTCCTTTCTTTTCATGCGGCGTGCACCAGATACAAAGTCCAAGTCATCTGGCCATTGTTTTGCGCCTTGTGTATGAAGGCTGAGTGCGTTTTTCCAATTTCCGCGGATTTCTTCCATGTTGGCTTCAAAAATATCTGCATCTTTACAGCTGCAGTAATTGCAGTGTTCACATAGAGGTAGTTTGCGGACAATTTCAAGTTCCTTTACTGCTTCTTCAAAACGTCCTAGAATTGCCAGACACAGTGCACGGCGTCCACGATACAAAGCTTCAGTCTTCTTCTTGTCTGGAAGCAGCTTGTCAATTTGTATCAGGGCTTGTTGAGCATATTCACGGGCTTTGTCATAGTGTTCATTCCACCACTGTACTTGTGCCATATTCATAAGTTCATGGGTTTTATCCTGACGTGATGCAGCTCTTTTTAACCATATTGTCATCTGAGGTTCTTCTTTACCATACAGTTCATTGATTAATAAATCTAATCGTTCATAATCATTTGCGTTTAGTTTTTTTGATGAAGTCATCATCTCTGCGTGAGCTTCATCGATTTTTCCGGTGTACAGTTTTAAATCAAGTTCAGCAGCAGCCTGTCTTGCCTTTTTAGAACCGCTTTTCTTCCATTGAGCTAACAGCTCAGCTGCATCATCCCAAAGACCAAATTGACAATAGATTTCAAATTTTTCCTGATAAACATCATCATTTCCGTACTTTTCAGTGAGTTCATCAATCGTATGAATTGCATCCATTGGTCGATTAAGACGACGTAATAATCGAGATTTATGATAATAGAACTTAGATTGATTTCCTTCCCAGCTTTGAATTAGTTCAATGACTTTGTTGATCTGAATTTATGCGTCTTCATAACGCTTCATTTTTTCATAAAGGAAAGACATGCCATTGTAGCCATCTACATCTTCAGGTTCAAGTTCTTGAAGACGAAGGAAGTACTGTTCACCATCATTGTATTTATCCAGATATCTGCAGCATGTACCAGCATAGAACAGATAGACAGGCTTTTCTTCATTTTCTAGTAATATTTGATAGTAATGGAGTGCTTTATCAGCATCGCGACTTAGATTTTGATAATAAAGCTGTGCAAGTTCTGATTCTATGTACAATGAACGGCGTGGGATAGCTTCAAGACGATGATAAAGTTCTAATGCTTCATCTCTTTTACCGCCACGTTTTAACAGCCAAGCTTTGTAGTCAAGACAAGAGAAGTCATTTTCATTATGAGCTAGACCTTTATTGGCGAGCTCCAGCATCTTTGCACGGTCTTCGCTTTTATTCGCATCTAAATGTTCTGCTTCTAGGCACAGCAAACGATAATATAGATTAGAAGCTTCTTGCAGATATTCACCCTGTTCAATACGTGATGCAACAATTCGATATAGTTCAAGAGCCTTTTCTTTTTTGTTTTCTCCCAACTCGAAAAGCTGTGCTTCTAACCACAGAGTATTGATTTCTTCAGTAATGCCATTTTGATGCAGGAAATCAATGATGCTGCGTGCACCTTCCCATGCATGATTGCGCACAAGGATACGTATTTTTAACAGGTAAACATTCAAATCTGAGCCTTCCAGTTCAAGGGCACGATTGATAGCTTCAAAAGCATCTCTATCCTGACCTAAATCATAGAGTGTCTGAGAAAGCAGATAATAGCCATGATAAGATCCAGGTAAAACATTTGTCAGTTTTTTGAAGATTTCAAAAGCACGCTGATGATTACCGATATGCACAAATAGATGTCCCATGTGAGTGAGTACTTCAGGATTTTCTGGTGCTAATTCAAGTGCTTGTTCATATTTTTGGATGGCTTCTTCCATGCGCTGTAACTGAATGAGACAGCTGCCCTGCATTTGAAGTTTTTCAGGCAATGAACTGATGCGTGATTCAGCTTGCTCTGAACCACCAGATTCCATAGAACGTAGAATGTCTTCTGTTTTTTTCAGCTGAAAAAGTGCACCTGAAAAATCATTGGTAGCATACAGTGCTTTTGCGTAGAGATTGTGATAATCATATGGATCTTCATCCTCTGATGAGATGGTTTGACACAGCTGAAGTGCATCTTGACTGCGTCCATTTTGCAGATAGCACCAAGCCAGCTGTTTTTTGATGGTATTGTTTTCGGAATCTGATTGAAGTTCTGTTTCGTATTGTTGAATTAAATGCTGATTCCACTGCTGAAGCGTTTGATTTAGCTCATAAATGCGTTTGTTATCTCCGCCTGCAGCATCCATTAACTGGAATATCAGTTTTTTAGCTTCTTCGTATTGTCCCTGACTGGCTAAACAGTTTGCCAGCATGTGTTTTGCCTGTGCTATATCAGGATTGATTTTAAGAACATGACGAAGAATTAGTTCTGCTTCAGCCAAGTTTTCTAGCTGTAAACATTGTGCAGCCCACTCTAACTGCAGTTTGATGTCCTGCGGAAAACTTTCTGCAAGTTTTTGAATGCCTGCGATTCCATTTGTATCCCCGTTTTCCAGCATCAGATGATAGGCTAAAAGTTCACCATATGGATGTTTTTCAGAGAGTTGATTTAATTTCTCCAATAGATCTAACATTTCATTTGGATTGCTTTGAGAAGCCTGATAATAGATTCTTCTGTATTTATCACAGTCTTGACTGCTGATTCCAGGTTTAAATAAATGATAAGGCAGATTTTCAGAATAGAGTGTCCCATTGACTACAGCATAATCTACAAAATCTCTAGCATAAGATTCATAGAGTTCTTCTTTTCTTTCTACCCAAGAGAATGTATTGTTGAGTACTTTCCAAACAGATTGAGGTATATAGAAGTCACGTGTTAAGAAATTTAACAGGGCTTCTTCAATCAGTGGACGAGTATCCAGAGCAGTACAAATCGGATTTTTTAACAGCTCTTGCCAGTGTTCTGGCTGAATGCGTCGTGCAAAATCATGATAAAGAGCAGTAACTTGATTCATCCACTGTGCTACAGGGTGAATATCTGTTGTTTCAGTTTCTTCTGCCAGCTTTAATGCTTCTTCATAAGCTGCACGAAGAGCTTTGAACTCTTCGGGTTTATCTTCTGGATTGACATGTTTCAATTGTGCACGATATGCAGCTGTAATTGCTTGTTTATCTTTTGTGGGTTCAATTCCTAAAATATTCCAATTCATCTTACGCATCCTTTCTACTTCTTACAAGTTAAATATACCTCACTATCAAAAAACTTCAAGCAACCTAATGAAATAAATTACGTTGATACTAAGATAAAAGATTATGTTGTCATTTAAAATAGAAAAAACATGTTTTTTAAGTGAAAAATGTAAAAAAGTATAAATTTATGAAAAAAGTTCTTGATTTCTATTATGAAATGTTGTTTAATATATAAGCAACATCAAATGCGGATGTGGTGAAATTGGCAGACACGTATGATTCAGGTTCATATGCCCTTAAAAGCGTGCAGGTTCAAGTCCTGTCATCCGCACCATTTGTTAATTAAGCCTTTGAAAAAGGGCTTTTTTCTTTGTTGAGAAGATTTTGAGAAGATTCGTCTATTTTTGATACCAGCTCATCTTCAGCTTTTTTGATGATGTGAGCATAAACACCAAGAGTCATTTCTACACTAGAATGTCCAAGTCTTCTGGAGACTGCAACGATATTTGCATTTTGTCCAAGAAGATTTGAGGCATGAGAATGTCTGAATTCATGCAGGGTTATTCGTTTAACACCTGCTTTTTTTGTTGCAGCATCTTTGATTCTTGTTATGGTTGTTCGTGCTAATGGTTCAATTCTTCCAAAAATGTACCATGATTCATCAAAGCCTGCAATGGCTGACTCAGATGCTTTGAAATCCTCAAGGACAGCTGAGACATTTTTTCCAAGTGGAATTTCACGGACTGATGAAGCACTTTTTGGTTCTTTGATTTCATATGAGCCATTTCTAGCGGTTCTGGAGAGTGATTTGGTAATGTGAAGTTTACCATCATGAAAGTCTGACCACTGCAGGGCTTGGGCTTCTCCAATGCGTAATCCACCATGGTACAGAAGAATGAAAAGTATTTTGTAGGACAGTTGTCCAACTTGGTTGATGAATTGAGTAAATTCTTCTGGAGTCCAAACTTGGTTGTCTTTTTCTTTCTTCTTCAGCTTTTCTTCAAATGATTTCTTGAATGGTTTTAATTGTCTTGTAGGGTCTTTTACAAGGTTGTAATAGATTTGAGCATGCTTGAAGAAAGCTTTGTATCTGCTGAGAATGTCGTTCTTGTAGGTTGTGGAATAATCCATTTCATACAGTTTGTCATAGAATGAACGACAGTCTAGTTCAGTGATTTTATCAATTCTTTTGTTTTCGGTGTTTGCTATGATGATGTTCTCAACATAGTTTGAAATTTTGTAGAACGATGCATAAGTCATCTGTTTTTCAACTGTGTTCATGTAGTCTCGAATCAGATCGTGGAAGCCTATTGGAGATGTTTTATCCTCTGGATCATCGAGCTTCAGCTTGGCTTCATAAAGTTTTGCTTCAGATTTTGTCTTGAATCCTCGTTTGGTTTTGTTCTTGTATTTGACATACCATTTTCCGTTTTTGTCTTTGTAAACTGGCATTTCATTGCACCTCTTTTTCTAAGAGCGTCAGCTTATGCTCAAGCATCATCTTATCGTAAAAGTAGTTGATGTCGTGTCCTGTTACTTTGAAAACAGCTTCAGCAGGTACTTTTTGACTACTTAAACAAAGGTTGTTTCTTAGAGCATATTCAATGGCTTTGTCTCTGATTTGTTTTGCTTTTGTCGGACCGCAGTCACACAGGTTCTTGATGTCTTTCAATGTGTATTCTTCACGCAGTGCGAGTCGATAGCGGTCTTTCCATGTTAAGTTAGTGGTCATTTGCTAATTCCTTTCTAAGTGGAACATGCTTCGCATGTCTCTATCTGCTTCAGGCATAACGCATGCGTTAGCCTTACGCATGAAATGGGCTTGCCAGCCCCTTTCTAGAGCCACCTCGGAGCGGTTCTAGAAATTCCCCGTCTTTTGGTGTACTTGCAAGATAGTTGTAGACATTCATTTGGTGGTTTGATGTACCATCAAATGCTAGTGTTGTGGTTGACCATTAGTCTATCTCTAGGATGCGGTGGGGGATGTATTAAGCAATAGTTGATGTTTTGTGGTTATATTGGAAGATACATCAGATACCAGATTTTGCATTTTCAGATTGAATTTTGTACTCAAAACATTTGTTGATTCGTCGTATGAATGCGTCATACGAGCGAGGTTCGTGGATTTGTTCTTGCTTGTACTGTTCAGAGAGTGGGATGTTGCTATTGATGTAGACAGTTGTATAACATGCAGCTTTGTCACTATAGCGAGCAGGAAGTCTACAGGGGTATCTATCAAGATACATCAGCATTTCAGCAAGGGGAATTTGACCTCTAAATTCTTCGAACATGATGACCGGTTGACCTTCATATCCATCAAAGGGGTGCTCATAATTGGTTACTGTATAGACATCTCTAAAGCCGTGGTTTTTGTATACTCCTCTTGATTTTCCTGTTCCTGTATCTCCGTATTGATAAATGACAGTGACATCTCGTTCAACATCACGAAATTTTTCAAATAACATAGATTGGCGATACTGTTCTAGTGCTTTTTGCTGAAGCATTAGATGAGGGAACTCTTGAATTACATCATGAACAGAACATCCATCCGCCAGCATTTCTCTAGCTTCAAATAGGTCTGAACGTCTACCTTGATGTTCTTCTGGAAGAGTACCAGATTCTTCAAAGGTATCTTTCAGGTTAGTTTCAGCTTTATCTGTATCTGCATGCTTTCCCTCTTTACGAATGTAATCTCTATTCTGCTGAGCAGTACCGTGTGCAATTTCAATATGAGCAGACGGAAATAGATTCTTCATAGTTTGAAAGGTTCTAGCGTTTGAAAAGTGCAAGTACAGATGTGTGTGATAGCATGAGCCCATTTCATCACACATACACCAGTAGACGATGTTTGACACTGTGTTAAGGGTTTCTTTGATAACTTCATGTGTCATTTCATGTTCTGCGGGGTTGTTGATTGTGAGCTGAAATTTGCGTGAGCGTTTGTTACTCATGTAGCACCTCCTTAGACACAAGACACAGAAGTGCCCTAAAGGTAATACTAGCTTTAGGGCTTCGTCCATCGTGGTGCCCCATAGAAGTATGGGGGCACCCCTCACGAATGGATGAATGAATGTGAGGGTTTACCATATAAAAAGCCTCCTTTCTACATCTTTATGGAGGCTATCAGACTATTGGAAAATGCACGTAAAAATGCTATAATTCAATAGCCTAATAGAGCCTCACTTGGTTTTATATGGGTGATTGGGTAACTCGGCAGACTTGGCGGAAAGACGAGTTACTTTTTTTTATTTCTTAGGTTTTACGGTAGACATAACAGTATCTACGAGTTGTCCGCCAGTTGCTTCACCAAGCTTAAACACTTTACTGAAGAAGTCAGGGGATTGCATAATTTCCCATGTCTTTTCGAAAATGTCAAACTGTTGAGCAACGAGCATGGAACATAGCTGGGGTTTGCTTACTCCCATCTTATCAGCTAGTTTGTTAACTCTATCATCGAGTTCTGGAGTTAGTGATATTTGTATTCTTGTTTTCTTATCTACTTTCATTTCTTGTTCACTCCTTAATTAAATTATATCGAACTCCTAGAAATTATCAACAAAAAATTCCTACATAATTTCACATATTTGCAAATATTTGCATAAATTTGAGAAGTTTTTTGAGAAGATTTTGAGAAGAATCATCTCAAATTCGGTCGAATTTTGTCGAAAAATGATGGTTTTTGAGTTGGATTTTATCGGATTTTACCATATTTTCGAATCCTGTCATCCGCACCATTTGTTAACTAAGCCCTTGAAAAAGGGCTTTTTTCTTTGTTGAAAAGAATTATCCAGGAAACTCAAAAAGAGAGCCTTTTTGTATAGACAAAAGTGATAGATAGTGATAATGTTTTTTATATTGTACAAAAATTCACAAGTTAGGGTCGTTGTTGATGAAAATAGGTGATAAGCATGAAAGTAAATGAATTTTCTAAATTGATTGGCATTCCTGACAGCAAGATTCGATATTATGATCGCAAAGGGCTGATCAATTCGGATAGAAAAGAAAATAATTATCGAGATTATGACATGACAGATGCATTAAATATATATCATGCTCAGATGCTGAGAAGCTTTGAGATGAGCGTGGATGATTCTGTAAAGGCCATTGGAGAATCATTTGATACGATTGATCGTCATATGGAAAAGACCATTGAAAACTTAGAAACAGAGATTAAAAGAAAACAGATTCTTTTGACTCGTTTGAAAGCAATAAAGAAGCACTTTGATTTATTTCAGAATGAAGATTCTTCTGTAACTGTTCAGTATCGACCTGTAACCTATAATATATGTCATATTGGAAATAAAGAGAAACCACATGAGTGCTTAAATGAGACGATAGAAACATTAGCGTCAGTGATGCCGTTTTCTTATGTTGCGATTAAAGTGACAAAACAGAGCATTATGAATGATGGGGATGACCTTGATATTCGCATTGGACTTGGAATCATTGAAGAGAATCGAGAGTTATTGAAGATCAACTTGCCTGATTGGGTAGAAAGTACTGAGTCAGGGAAAGTTGTTTATCAATATTTGAATACAAAAAATCCATTTGAGCTGACAAAAAAAGATCTTCTTCCTTTACTTCAGGAGTTGAAACGCAGAAAAATTGATATTACTGAAGATATTGTCGGAAGAGTGCATATGAGTTATATGGAAAATGATGAATTTGTTCATAGAGTCGTGTTAACGTACAAAATCCCTGAGGAAAAGTTTGACCTGTAAGCTACTTACAGGTTTAAACTAAAAGAGTCAAGGAGGATAGAATATGAAGAAATTATTGACACTTGTGCTGGCTGTATTGATGTCAATTAGTATGGCTGCATGTACTTCTGCTCCTAAAGAGGATGAAGTCAAAACAATCGATCCGTCAATTTCTGGTACATTCACTGGTACTTCAGCAGGGATGCAGGGACCTGTAACTGTTGAAATGACTCTTGAGTCTGGTGTTATTACAAGCGTTGTAGTAACAGAAAGTAAAGAAAGTGCTCATGTAACAGACGTTGCATTGGAAAGAATTCCTGCTCAGATGGTGGAACACCAGACAACAGAAGTTGATGTTGTAACTGGTGCAACACTGACAAGTAATGCATTGATGCGTGCAGCAGCAGCTGCAGCAGAAGAAGCAGGCATTGATAAAGATGTTCTGAAACAGAATGCTTATCATGCAACTGCTGGTGAAGCAGAAACTTGGGAAACTGATGTGCTGGTTGTAGGTGGAGGCGGAGCTGGTTTTGCTGCTGCTATCTCTGCTGCACAGGAAGGTGCAAAGGTTATTCTGATTGAAAAGAGTTCGTTCTTTGGTGGAAACACTTATATGGCTGGTGGAGCATTCAACGCTGTGGATACTGGCGCTCAGTCAACTCGTGTACTGACAGTTGCAGAAAAGAATACTCTGGATGGCTATCTGGCTCTGTCAAATGAAGATGAAGCTCTGCACTTTGATTTGTTCCCAGAATGGATTCCAGTTCTGGATGGCCTGAAGGCTGATATCAACGCATTCTATGATGCAAATGCTGGTAAGACTGCTGGCGTTGACATGCCTGGTTTTGACAGCATCAATCTGCATATGTGGCACATCTACACAGGTGGTTTGCGTCAGATGTCAGATGGCAGATGGGTTTGCTCAAACATTGATTTGGCTCGTACATTGGCTGAAAACGCTCTGGCATCTTATGACTGGGCTGGTTCAATTGGTGTAACTACAGCTTCTGGTGAAGGTGCAAATCTTTCTACAGTATTGGGTGCTATGTGGCCTCGTACACATTCTTACAGTGCAGGCGCTCCACTGATTGATGCTTTGAAGGCTGCTGCTGATAAGGAAGGCGTAACTTACTACACTGAAGTTGCTGCTAAGTCTTTATTGACTAAAGATGGTGTAGTTGTGGGTGCAGTTTGTGAAAAGGCTGATGGAACTCAGATTACAGTGAACACAACAAAGGGTGTTGTTCTGGCATCTGGTGGATACTGTGCTAATCCAGCAATGGTTAAAGAATATGATGAATACTGGGGCGATGACTTAACTGCAACTACTTTGACAACAAACGTTGGTACAAACAAGGGTGATGGTATTATCATGGCTCAGGCTGTTGGTGCAGATGTTGTTGATTTGGGTGTTACTCAGATGATGCCTTCTTCATCACCAATTAAGGGTACGATGACTGATGGTATGTGGGGTGCTGCAGAAGCTCAGATTTGGGTAGATACATATGGTAATCGTTTCGTAAATGAATATGCTGAACGTGACGTTTTGGCTAAAGCATCTTTGGAACTTGATGGCGGTATCTTCTACATTATCTGTGCTGGTTATATGCCTCAGGAAGATGGAACTTATGCTGGTCTTGATACAGCTGGATTCTTTGGTTCAATGCTGAGTGCATATGAAGGTCATGTATGGTATGGTTCTACTTTGAAAGAACTGGCTGAAGTTGCAAACACAACTCCAATTGGCGGCGTAACTGCTAAGTTTACAGAAGAATCTTTGCGTGCTACAATCGAAAAGTACAACAGCTATGTAGAAGCACAGCATGATCCTGACTTCGGTAAGGAAGTTATCTCTGGTGCTATCGATCTGGAAACTTTCGAAGAAAACGAAAACTATGTTATCGTAATTTCTCCACGTAAGGCTTCTCTGCATCATTCAATGGGTGGTGTTGTGATCAACACTAACTGTGAAGTTCTGAATACAGAAGGCAACGTTATCGAAGGTCTGTGGGCTGCTGGTGAAGTAACTGGTGGAATCCATGCAGGTAACCGTTTAGGTGGTAACGCTGTTGCAGATATCTTCACATTCGGTAAGATTGCTGGTAAGAACGCTGGTCAGGCTGAATAAGAGATGATGACTCTAAGGAACTCGAAAGAGTTCCTTTCAGACAATCGACAAAATGGGGTATTTCAACCACCTAGGTTGGAACGCCCCATTTTTTATTGTGTTTATAAATTGAATATAGAGTGTTTTTAATGAATTTATAGAGCTGACTATCGTAGAGAAACTTTCTTGCATTGG
>JAFULN010000032.1 GCA_017473335.1 Erysipelotrichaceae bacterium | reverse complement strand
GTGATCACACGAAGAGGATGTGGATACATCGATACAATCTAAAGGTAACAAACAGGAATCATTTCAACCTGTGCTGGATTTATATCACTAGAAGATGATGTACTTAAAGACAGGATGAACTTGGGATGATTTCAACCATCATTATTCTTTCAACGGATCAACTTCGCTAAAGGCTTACGAGCAGGAAGAAAAGATAGTTGAAAGATACTGATCTGGCAAGATACAGATTGGGTCATAGCTAAACGCTATGAAAAATGACGAATTCTTTTAATTCGTCACTATCTTGTGATACGTTTAAGAGCACATAGAAAGGTGATGCTGTCGTATATAGTATTGTACTTTATGAAAAACGACGAAGTATTTAAAGTTCGTCACTATCTTGTTTAAGATAGATGTTGTAAAATAAAAGAAAGGATTAGAAAGAAGGTTCTTATGAAAGTTAGGATTTTAGCGACATCAGATGTACATGGAGTGATTTCTCCATATCAGTATTCAGATAAATCTTTAGCTGAACAAGGATTAGCACGTTTGGCTGGACATATTCATCGTCTTCGTGATGAACATACATTGTTGATTGATAATGGGGATGTTTTAGAGGGATGTCCGTTGAACTTTTATCATGCAGCATATGAAAAAGATACACGTCATCCGATGGCAGATGCATTGAATTATCTTGATTATGATTATTATAATTTAGGGAATCATGATTTTAATTATGGCCCTGATATGCAGCATCGATATATGAAGGATGTAAAAGCCCAGTGTTTGACAGGGAATATTTATGAAGATGGTAAAGTTCTAGGGACTCCATATACAATTCATGCGTTTGATGATGAACATCGCATTGCACTGATTGGAGTAACAACACAGCATATTCCTGTATGGGAACAGCCTCACAACATTGAACACAATACTTTTGAAAATGCGTTTGATTTTGTACAGCGTACTGTAAAACATATTCAGGAAAATGAACATGTTCAGGGAATTGCGGTAGTTTATCATGGCGGTTTTGAAAAAGATCTTGTGAGTGGAAAAGAGACAGAAACTCAAACAGGTGAAAATCTGGGGTATAAGATGTGTGCTGAAATTGATGGTATTGATGTGATGATTACGGGACATCAGCATCGTTCACTTGCGACAGTTTGCTGCGGCAAGGCAGTGACGCAAACTGCATTTAATGGTAAAGAGCTGGCAGTTGTCGAATGGGATCTTGATACAAAAGAAATTACGACGGAACTGTTAAAGGCGGATCAGCCGATTGATGAAACACTGATGGAACTGATTTCAGTTAAGGAACAGAATACACAGGATTGGCTGGATCGTCCGCTTGGTGTTGTCAAAGATGGAGATCTTTTGATTCATGATTTATTTGATGCGCGTGTTCACAAACATCCTGTGGTTTCTTTCTTGAATCAGGTACAGCTTTATGTGAGTGGTGCACAGTTATCAGCGAATGCACTCTTTAATGATGCTAAGGGATTTAGACATGAAATTTCAATGAGAGACTTAGTATCTACTTATGTTTATCCAAATACATTGGTAGTACTAAAAGTCAGTGGAAGTCTTTTAAAGCGCTATATTGAAAAATGTGCAGAATATTTTGATATCAAAGATGGAGAATTGTGTGTATCTCATCGCTATATGTGGCCAAAACCTCAGCACTATAACTATGACATGGTTGAAGGTGTAGATTATGTTTTGGATATTCGCAAGTCTCTAGGACAGCGTGTGGTTTCTTTGAAGTATCAGGGAAAAGATGTTATGGATGAAGATGAATTCACTTTGGTTGTATCCAATTATCGTGCAGGCGGTGGCGGAGACTTCAATATGGTAAAAGAAGCAGAGGTTGTAAAACAGCTGCAGAGTGATATGGTTACCTGCATGGCTGAGTATTTGACAGCTCATCCACAATTGGAAGTAGATCATAAAGAAAACATTCAGATTCTTTATTAATAGAAAAAAGAGATAATCATTGGTTATCTCTTTTTTTGAATTCAAAGGGGTGTAGACTTAAATAGTTTTGAGTAAAAGAACTTTGTTGAAGAATCATTTCTTGTTTCTGTATTTTATTCATTTGTTTAATCAGTACTTCTTTGCGCAAGGCCTCATTTTTGGTCTTGAAGACTTCAATATAAACAATTTCAACAGGAGGGAAGGCATGAGTATAATGGGATGCATTTCCACGCTGATGAGCGGTCATACGTTTGATAAAATCATTTGTCCAGCCAGTATAATAACTTTGATTGTTGCATTTAAGCATGTATACGATGTTTTCTTTCATGCATGTATTTTATCATAAAAGAAGAAAGAGGACATGCCTCTTTCTAAATTAGTGAAATCAAACGATCCCAGGTTAAATTTCCAATGACGCCATCTGGTGTTATATTTTGTGCAGTCTGAAAGGAAATGACTGCCTGACGTGTTCTTTGACCAAAGTTGCCGTCTGTTACAAGATTAGGAGTTGGATTGTTCAGACGATTCAGATATCCTTGAATCTTTTGAACAGCGAGTCCTGTGCTTCCTATACGAAGGGTATTTCCAGATTTGTTTGTTTCAGCAGTAGGATTTTCTAGAGCATTGAAGCTTGCAATGATAGAGTTCCATGTTTCTGAACCAATGATTCCATCAATAGGCAAACCATGCAGATACTGATAAATGACAACCGCAAACTGTGTGTTTTGTCCAAAGACGCCATCTTCTTTTAAGGGGGTTGTTCCTTCTTGTTTTAGTATCTGATTTAAATAGTACTGAAGCTTTTTGACATCGAGTCCTGTTGAACCAAAAGTAATTGTGAACATGATTGTATTCACTCCTTTCATTTTAGAGTATGATTCTAATCAAAAATTGAATGGGCAGTTAGCCAAAAGAAAATCAATCATTTCATTTCGTCAATTTACGTGGTATGATGGTAAAAATGAGGAGATTATATGAATAGAAAAGAACGTAGAAATCAAATCAGATCTTTAAAGAAGACGAATTCAGCATTTTCTAAAGGTGCTGTTTGGACAAAGCTGGCTGTTGTATTGTGTCTTTTGTTGATAGCTGCAATACAGGGATATATGTACTGGACTACAAAAGAAATCATGGAAAGCGCAATGATTCATCTTGTAGTACAGAGTTTGACAGTTTTATTGATTTTAAGAGGTGGCAAGCTGATGCCATGGGTGTATGGCGGAGCTATGTTAGTGAGTTTAGGTTTGGCATGCTGGCTGAATCTACAGAATGAATCTGTTTTCTATCAGGCTCAGATGGTGTTTTTTCTTTCGAGTTTTCTAGTAATGCTGTTTCTGATCTGCAATGCTTCCGCAAGAGTATATCGCAATGAACTGGCATCTTTAAAAAAGAAGAAAGCTGAACCAGTGATTGAATCAGTTGTTGAAGAAACTGAAGAAAATGAAGTACAAGATCAGCAAATATGTGAAAATCAAGAGTTCATTGAAGAGGATAGTCAAAAACAGAGTCATGCACACTCAGAGGGTGCTGTAAAAGTTGTACAGAATGATATGCTTCAGGTAAGCTGTCCACCTTCTGTACAGTTGAATTATGGAAGCTTCTCACGCTTTCTTGTGCAGCATTACCCATTTGTTTACCTGCATCCTAAATTTGATTTAGAGAGCTCTCCATGGGTTCAGATGTGTATTTCAGCAGAAGGTTTTGATAAATTAAGTGATGATTTATATTCTGGTGAATTTATGGTGCATCAGTCTATCAATGAACATGAAAGAATGATCTGGATTGAGTATACAGATGAAATGAGTCATTTGTGTGCATTAATATGTGCTGACTGGCTGGTTATGCAGAAGGGAACACTGCTTCAGGATGGTATGAATGTTTCACAGCAGCTGATGAAGCAGCTTACAGAATCATTTGTACTTGCAAAAGATGCAGAAAAGAAGCCTTTTGAAGGATTTAAGAAACAGGGATAATCCCTGTTTTTCTATAGGTGATGGACTGGATTCATAAGAAAATAAGATGAAAAATAATGAATCTGGTGTATAATAAGGAGGCAGTATTCTGCCTCCTTAGTTAAATGGATATAACGAGCCCCTCCTAAGGGCTAATTGTGAGTTCGATTCTCGCAGGGGGTGCCATTATCAATAAGAGCCTTATTGAAAGGCTCTTTTTACATGTTGAGAAGATTTTGAGAAGACATCTTCATTTTATGAATGTAATAATTTGGAGATTGATAAATGGATTTGAATCATTTCTTCTTCTGTTTCCTTGAAGTCATTGTCAATCCATTGACGGATGATTCCTGCAGAACAGGAGGCAAACATCGCTGTGTAATAAGGGGATTCAAGCTTCATACCGCTGAGAATCTGGGCAAGTTCTGGATCAAGATCTTCAAAGATATAAGACAATAGATTGTGTTTTCTTAGAGTAGTAAACATATCACGGTTTTGTTTGATAAAACGAAAGCGAAGATAGAGAAAATGATTGAAATCAAATTGATGATCTGTTTGAAGCTGGATTGTTTCATGTTGAAAGTAAGCTTTGTAGCATTTTTGTACATAGTAGCTCAGTGCCTGTTCCTTTGTGTCAAAATTACGATAAAAACTACTTCGACTGACGCCTGCTGTTTGTGTAATTTCACTGATTGAAATTTGACTGAGTGCTTTTGTCTGTAAATGTTTTAAAACAGCGAGTGCTATTGCTTCTTTTACGGTTTCATTGTATGTAACAGATAGCTTTTTCATGCGACAAATCACCTCGTTTTGTTTCACTTTCGGATGCATGAGTTTACTTTGTGAAAAAAATAATTTATAGTAAGTAAGGCATTTCTTAAAAGAAATTATATCAAAATGAGGAGGAAAAAGAAAATGCAATTAGAAAATAAGAAAATTATCCTGACTGGTGGTACAAAGGGAATTGGAGCTGCAACAGTAAAGGCTTATGTTAAAGAAGGTGCACAGGTTGTATTCTGTGGTACAAATGATGAACGTGGTAAAGCTGTAGAAGAATCTGTAAATACAATGGGTGCTGCAGGTCATGCGACTTATATTCGCTGCAATATTGCAAACAAGGAAGATGTAGCTGCTTTCTTTGCGAAGGCTGATGAAATTCTGGGTGGTTTAGATTGTTTGGCAAACGTTGCAGGAGTAGAGGGCAACTGTGCTGCTTCTGAATGGACAGAAGACAAAATTAACTGGCTGATGGATATCAATGTAAAAGGGACTATCTGGACAAATCAGGAAGCTTACAGATTGTTCAAAAAGTATGGGGTTGAAGGATCAATTATCAATTATTCAAGTGACACTGCACTTTCTGGTATGCCTAATGGTGCTGTATATGCAGCTAGTAAATCTGCAGTTCTGGGATGGGTTCGCTCAATCGCATTTGAATGGGGTTGTGAAGCAAATATCCGTACAAACTGTGTAAATCCAACGATTAAGACCCCAATGTATGAAGCTTGGCTGGCTACAGCTGATCCTGCAATCGTTGAAATGCATAAGAAGGGTCTGAAGATGAAATATCCAATTGATGGTTCAATGGGTGATGCTGAAAGAGACTGTGCTCCAGTCATGGTTTTCTTGGCAAGTGATGCATCACGCTATGTCAATGGCCAGATTATCTGTGTCAATGGCGGAGCTTACATGGTTCGCTAATGAAAATAAAACCAGCTTAGGCTGGTTTTTTTAATGCATGACTTTATGAAATGCTTTAACAATGATTGGACAGATGAGTGCGGCTACAAGACATTCTGCAACACCATTTGTACAGACGACACCAATAATAAATGTGATTAATGATGATACTGCAATGCCTTGTGCACTGGCATATGCTTCTGCAAAGAAAACGGCTGCACCAGACATCACTAAAACAGTATTTGAAAAAGAACCAAGAATTGATGCGATAACAGCACGCAGATGAGAATTGAGATTCTTTTGAAAAAGGGGATAGATGACTCCTGCAAGGTATCCGCACATCATTCTTGGTAAAAAAGCAATCAACAGACTTGCGAAATTACCATGTACACCTCCTAGGGAAAAGAAGGGTGAAAAAAGAAAAGAGGTAATGTTTGGAGAGAGGGTATTATTGATCAAAGAGGATAGTCCAAAGACAAATCCTACAATAGCACCTTCTTTTCTGCCTAATAGTATTCCTGCTGCAATCACTGGAAGATGCAAAGTAGTTGCATTGATAAATCCCAGGGGTATATATCCAAGCAAAGGGACCGTTGCCACAATGATTTCTATAGTTATCAGCAGTGTTAATGTTGTAAAACGCTTCATTTTTTTCATAAATGTTCACCAATGAATATATTATATCAGAAAAAAGAACCATAGTGACTATGGTTCTATGAAGTGTTTGAAACAAGGTTGATACTAAAGAGATTTGCCATTTTTTCAACTACTGAGACTAAACGTGCAGATTTTCAGCTAGATTGAAATAAGCGGTTAATGATTTCTTTTCAGGCAGTATATTTATTTTTCAATCATCTGAATGGCGATGCATCCTGGACCGCCTTGAGTAATGAATGCACAAGAGAGTTCAACCAGTTCAATTTCAGTTTCAGGGAAAACGCCTTTAAGCTGTTCGATGACTTTCATAGCATTTTCTTTGACACCAGCATGAGAAACAGTAATCAGATGATGAATGCCTACCCCCAACTCTTTGAACTGACTGCAGACTTCTTCAACTGCTTTTTTCATAGTGCGTTTCATGCCTGCGGATTCCAGCTTTTTGCCATCAGGTGTTTGAGTCATAACTGGTACAATCTTTACAAATCCTGCGATTTTAGCTGCTAAAGGAGTTAAACGTCCACCTCTGCTTAAAAAATCAAAGTCACTTGGAATCAGGAAAGACTTGTGAGAATTGCATAGTCTATTGACTTCATCCAGGATTTCCTGTGTGCTGCATCCTTCTTCTTGCATCTTAAGTGCTTTTTTTACCATATAGCGGTGCGGTCCACATAATGTTCTTGAATTGATGACATGAATGTGTTTGTTCTGCTCGATTGAGTTTTTAGCGCCTACTGCACTTTGATATGTACCACTAAGTCCATCTGCCATGGAGATGACAATCAGCTCTTCCTGAGCATTTTCAAAGACTTCAAGTGTTTCACCGACAGCTGGCTGTGATGAAGTGGGTACATGCCCCTGCTTCACGATTTTAATGAATTCATCTGGCTGAATATCAACATATTCCTTGTATGTTTGGTTATTGACAGTAACACTGAGTGGAAGTACTGTCAGATTGATTTCTTTTCCTTCTATTGGAGAAAAGAGTGTAGATGTATCAGTTACTATTTTCATATAATACTCGTATTATCAATATAGGACGACCTATATTGATTTTTCTTTCTAGGCCGTCCTTATATCAAGTGTATCTTACGGCCATTTGATATACTTGATTTGCACTGTGGATTTGTTTCTATAAACCTACAGCTTTGACTGTTCAAT